>JAZGEP010000183.1:0-9154 GCA_036478815.1 Methylococcales bacterium | reverse complement strand
ATTAACAATACAAAAGGAATTTACACATGGGCGCTATTTTAGAAGGTGCAGAATTATTAAAATCTCCAGTCGGAATTATCGGTCTTGTTGCAATCATTGCAGGCGGCTGGTATTTCTATAAATGGGTTACAACAGACCAAGAAGGAGATGATCAGTAGTCTTGTAACTCAGTTATTATAAATAGATCACTGCGGCATCAGTTACTTTTGCAAATAATTTTCTGATGCCACAGCTGTCTTGCTACAGCCTATATCAGCACATCGCTCATCAATTAAATAAGGTAAAAAAAGATCAAGCCAACATTTGCCAACCTGATCTCTTCAACAATAAAAAATCATCTTTCTTAACTGTTAAAAGTCCGCTTGCAACCTTCCCTGGAATATATGTGGATCAAGATCCCGTTCTAGTCGAGTGTCATCACTGTCAACGTACGTATAATTAGCCATCAAACGGATATTTGGCGTTGCGTGCCAATTTAATCCAAACGAATAGTTCCTTTCTCTGCCTCCATTGAACACACCGTCATTCAAATCAATATAACTATATCTTGCAGCAAATTCCCACGCACCGTAGCCACCATTCTTTCCAACAATAGACATTGGTTTGACACGTTTAAACGCTCCTGTTTTACCATCGTAAGCGCGTGATTCTCCCGTTAGAAAATAACTAACATATCCATAGTAACCGTCAAATTCAGCATCGCCACTTACAGTGTCATAGAAGGTACGAATATATTCTCCTTGAAATGATGCAGGACCCCATACTGCCGCCAGCTCCGCACCTGCTTTCCAAGCACTCTCTGCATTACCCAAATCAACTGAAACCAGTCTTTCATCAGATATATGCGCTTCAGGTCGGGTAGAGAGCGTAGTTTCCTGATTTTGTAGATCACGCCAACCACCACTAGCACCAATATGTACAAACTTGTTTTTGCCAAATGTTGGCGCATAGCTAATACGACTTGTAACGCCGTAACTTTGATCTTTTCGCTTGTTGACTTTATTGACACCTTCACCAAACATACCAATACCAGCAACCCATGGCGATTCAGAAACCTTGCCATTCAGCTGAATTGCACCACCAATATTTCTTGAAGGAGAAAATACCTCAACCGGAAGCGCTCGCTCCATAAATGTGATGTACTTAGAACTAGTGATTTCTTCAAGAGAGAATGGCTCTTTGAAATTACCAACTCTAATATGACCATTAACTCCTAATAAATTTTCTAACCCTGCATACTGCAAATAAGCGTCCCTGATACCTCCACGCCCTGTTCCAGTAAAATCGTACTGAAATTTATAACCCCAAACATCCCACATTGTGCCTTTAGCAAACAACCGCGCTCTACGCAATTCAGCCCCACTGCCGAGCTGGCCATTGTCGCGTGTAAATCCTGCCACGTCGACCATAACACGACCACCTACTTGAAAATCAAAACCTCCATCATCACTGTTAAATTTCATTGATGCGCCTTTTCGTTGCACCGTAACCATATTGTCAGCTGATTTCAAAGTGTCTTTTTGCTCAGTTTTCAACCCATCAACCAACTGAGTGTATTGTTGTTGCGTAATCGTCCCGTTTTGCAGTAATACATCCAACAATTGCTGTGCGCTATCTGCCTGCGCATTCGCTGCTGTCAACCCTGATAACATCAGCACCAAAGCTTTCAACTTGCCTCTTTGTATTTTCAATATTGAACCCTCACATTATTGTGTTTTAATGAAATTCCAGATAAAAATAATTCACAGTTATCATTTATTCTCTTCTCTGTTTTCGAATGACCGCGAAAATAATTTTTTACAAACCTCCCTACGACACTTCAGCTTTAGGATCTCGCACGGAATCACTTCAGCAAGCGGCATAGGATTATTGTTTAAAGATTAACTCCAGATTTGAAATAGTTTATCTGGGTATGCACTTTACTCTCCTAATCACTACATGCAGTATGTAAGCTACTCGTCAAACAACAAGAAACCACAACATAAGGTAGCGAGGGGAGTATAGTGCATACCCAGAATAGTTTATTACAAACTTATTTCATTTTTATGACAACGATTGACTATCGTCTTATGCCAAACAAGAAGCTGCCTGGTTAAAATTAAATCGGCTGAAAAACCGGTAAAACCATCCATATTTTCGAAAATGTTCGTTAAATAGTAAGCTAATTCAAACGAATGCAACGCATCAGATAACCATATATCGACCTCACTTATCCATCAATCCTATGCTGACAGAGCAATATTTTTCTAGAGCGTGTTGCCGTTTCATTACAAGCCATTAATTTTAACGTTTTTTCTAAAAACAAGGTTTTTTGAAATATATTTATATTTCAATAGGTTGAAACGAAACAGCAACACGCCCTAGTGATTTATATCAAGATTAATATTTGTGGGTAATGGGCAATACCAGGAGGCTGCCCGAGAATAGATCCAGCACTCAAACCACGATTATTCAATCGTCTTGATTTTTGTAGGCAACATCTCAATCGTCAAATCCGCCAGCTTTGCTATCCCATCAAATTCGCCCAAACTACCACGTACTTCATGCAAATCAATTCGCATTTGCTCTGCAACGATATTATCTTCCAGTATCTTGCAAACTTCATCGAAAATAGCCTTGGGATTAGCATGTTTTTGGATTAATTCTGGCACGATACTTTGACCTGCAATAATATTGGGCAATCCAATATAAGGGATATGTACCAGCCATTTCGCAATCCAGTAAGTCAATGGTGCCACCTTGTAAATAATCACCATAGGGATCACTAGCAAGGCAAGCTCCAGAGTGGCCGTTCCAGAGGAACTGATTGCAATATGACAGCTCTGTAACAAATTGTAATCACCTGCTTCGCACAGGTGCACATCAACAAAGCTATTCTGTAAATAACTTTGTAATATTTGATGATCAATTGTTTTTGCTTTTGGCAGCACAAACTGCGCCTGTGGATATGCTTTTTTGAGTAATTGAGAGACTTCCAGCATAACTGGAAGCAGGCGCTTAACTTCATTCACACGACTGCCAGGCAGTAATCCAATAATTGGGAAAGTCGCACTCAGACCTGCATCCGCAATCGCCTGCTGTCTGCCACAACTTACATGAACCACTTGCGCCAATGGATGACCGACATAACGCACCGGTACTGCATGTTTTTGGTAGAAAGCGGCTTCAAATGGAAAAATTACCGCCATCATATCGATTACTTCACCATAGTGTTTCACCCGACCGGAACGCCATGCCCAAACTTGAGGACTGACATAAAACAACACTTTAATGCCGAGCGCTTTGGCGCGCTTTGCAACCCGGAAATTAAATTCTTTGTAATCGATACAAATCAGCAGTTGCGGAGAAAAACTCTCTAAGGTTTTTTCCACATGAGACAGTGCCCTGCGAATCGGAACATAGTGTGCAATGGCATCCCACACGCCAATAACACCCAATTTAGTCGAATCGACTACAATTGAAACACCTGCGTCACGCATTGCCACACCACCCATGGCAATACAGTTAATGGATTCGATACGTTGCTGTAAAGCTCGATAAAGTGCTGCACCATGCAGATCACCTGAGGCTTCGCCTGCGACTAACATTATCCGCACACCGGTTTTCGATTGATCGGACAAATCATTCATAGTATTCAACAGAATACGCTATTAGCCGGCTGTTTTTTGGCTTTGTTGATTGAGCATTTCTGTAATCTGTATCGCTGTTTCCAAAGCGCGTCGCCCTGCCCGACCAGATACAAGCGGTGTTTGCTTCTTGCGTATACACTCCAGAAAATGAGTGATCTCCATCAACAAGGCATCACCATCCTCATACGTTGAACTTTCGGTTTCTATTTCTGGGATACCGTCAAACACAGTTCCTTCGCCAATTTTTCGCTGAGTTAACGTGTGATTCTGATAATCAAGTGAAATATAAGAGTGATGACAGAACATGCGCATTTTACGCTCGGTTCTGGTGCTCACCCGACTTGCCGTCACATTGGCGACACAACCACTCAGAAATTCTATGCGGGCATTTGCAATATCAGTATCTCCTGTTAATACAGAAATACCACAAGCATCAATGCGTTTGATTTTTGAATTGACTAAATCCAGAATAATATCAATGTCATGGATCATCAGATCCAGTATGACATTGACATCGTTAGAGCGTGGATTAAACGCATTAAGTCGATGCGCTTCGATGAATTGCGGACTATCACTTTCCAATTCCAGCTCTAGCAATGCTGCGTTAAAGCGTTCCAGATGACCAACTTGTAAAACAACTTCGGCCTGTTCAGCCTGCTCAATTAACTGGTCAGCCTCTTCGATGGTGACTGTCATCGGTTTTTCAACCAAGACGTGCACTCCGCTGTTGATAAAGTCACTGGCAACCTGATGATGTAACACAGTTGGCACAACAACACTAACCGCATCAACTTTGCCCAATATTTCAGAATAATCCTGCAGTGCCTGCCCACCATAATGACTGGCAATTTCCAATGCTTTTTGGTAGTCAACATCAACCACCGCTACCAGCTCAGATTCTGGCAACGCTGCATATTTTTGAGCGTGAAATGCGCCTAAATGACCGCAACCGATCACGGCGCAACGCAACAAATCTTCCATGACTATGCCTCTTTATTGATTTGAAACAGTCCAGGTTATTAATGCCTGGAACTGCCTTCCTACACTACATCAGAAAACAGCCGAATGCTGCCAAAAGGCGCAACATCTAATACGTATAACAAACCTTACACTTGTAGATTACGCGTATTTTCCTGTTCTTAGGAACGCGCAATCAATAACATATCCGTATTGCGCAGGATTTTTGTCTGTTTTCAAGACGCAACGTAGGGCGCATAGCGGACTATGTAACCGAAGTTGCAACGCCGAAAACAGATAAAAAGACAAGCAAGATGGGTATGTTATTGATTTCGAATTACCTTATACCAATACACTGGCAATCCGACCAATAGTCTAAATATTTACATGAACGTGAATAAAATAACCGGGGCAATCAGCACAGAAAATTTGTTCGTCTTCAAAGCGTAACAATAGGTGCATCATGAACCATTACTACAACGCAGAAGACAGACAAAAAGGCAAGATAGTTATACAAATTATTTCATTCACGTTCATTATTATCATTGTTTCGCTCAGGTTGAATAAAAGCATGCAACCCACGTTTGGATGGTTGCTTCATCCAGCTTAACAGATAAGATATTTCAAACGTTGCTTCACACAAGCCTATCTCACCATGTTGTCTGATATTTCTGAACGCTGTGGACAAACTGCGTAAACGTTCACCCTTCACTCCAGCTCGACGCAGGCCGATCAGATTGAGCCGATAATGACGGGCTGGAAAACCACCCAGCATAGTATAAGGCAATACATCTTTGCTAACACCAGTCAGACCACGAATCATGGCCAAACGCCCTACCCGGCAAAACTGATGAATCATAACACCACCACCTAAAAATACGCGGTCACCGACCTCTACAAAGCCACCCAATGTAGCACCAGTTGCAAAAATACAATTATTTTCCAACTGACAGTCATGAGCGATATGTGAGTTAGTCATTAAATAGTTATGCGAACCAATCCGCGTGACTCCATCTTCGCTTGCTGAGCGATGCACGGTCACCCCTTCTCGAAATACATTGTGATTACCAATCTCAATGAAGCTACGAGTTTGAAGGTTAAACTGCAGGTCTTGGGGCGCGCCGCCAATCACAGCTTGCGGATAAACATGATTAGTTTCACCCATCTGTACAAATGAGCGAATCATGGCATGCGCTTCAATCAGACAACCATCACCGATGGTCACTTGATTCTCAATCACAGCATACGGACCAACATACACACCATTACCCAACTGAACATCAGCAGCAATGATTGCAGTTGGATGAATCTCAGATTGTGCCATCAAATAACTACCCGCGCGGATGATATTGCGCATGCAACGACTTCAGTCGTTGATCTGCGACATGGGTATAAATTTGAGTGGTGGATAAATCGCTGTGCCCAAGTAACAACTGGACAGCACGAAGATCAGCGCCATGATTAAGCAAATGAGTTGCGAATGCGTGACGCAGTGTATGTGGGGAAAAGCGACGAGTAATTCCGGCTTGCAAGCCATATCGTTTGATCAAATACCAAAATGCTTGCCGGGTCATTCCTGAACCTCGCTTGGTAACGAAAACACAATCACTGTGTCGAAATCCGAGTAAGCTGGGACGGCCTTCCACAAGATAACGATTCAACCAATCCAACGCTTGCTCGCCGATTGGGATAAGACGTTCTTTTTGACCTTTGCCAGTGACGCGAACAAAACCTTGATTATAATTGATTTGATGCAAATTCAACCCGACCAACTCTGAAACACGCATCCCTGTTGCATATAATAGCTCTAACATGGTTTTGTCACGCAAACCAAGAGCAGTATTCTGTGGCGGAGCAGCCAGCAGTTGTTCAATTTCATTTTCTGAGAAGATCTCAGGAAGTAACTTGCCGAGCTTAGGTGCTTTTATTCCAGCACAAGGGTCATCCAGTCTCTCCCCTGTTCGAATTAAATAACCATAGAATTGACGCAAAGTGCTTAATAATCGAGCACTGGAGCTGGCGCTCGCTCCTTGCTGGAAACGATGCGCCAGAAAATCTGAGATATCGACCTTATTTGCTTGACTAATGGGGTTCTCACCCAACCAAGTTGAATAACGCTTGAGGTCAGTCGCGTAGGCTTTTACAGTATTCTCACTCAAGCCTTGCTCTATCCATAAAGCATTGATGAATTGTTGAATACTCTCCTGATTTAAATCAGCAACCATTTCAGCTTAATAGAATCCAGCATGACTGCAATCGACATACACCACGAGGAAGAACACGTACTAATCTGAAAACAGTCTCTATACTCAACACTACGTACTTTCTCACAATTGATAGCAGTGTCGAATATCGCTGCTAATGGTATTAACAGCCTTAACAAAATTTCAAAGAAACTCGGCTAAGGCGATTGAGAAAATCCCAGTAGACCCATGAAACCAGTCGCCATGACTACAACATGAAACAATTTTCCAGCAGACCTAGCCTTTTTTAATTACTTTTTCTTTAATACGTGCAGCTTTACCTGACAGATCACGTAAGTAATACAGCTTGGCTCTGCGAACATCACCACGGCGTTTAACCTCAATTGAATCGATCAATGGGCTATAGGTTTGAAACACACGCTCTACACCTTCACCATGCGATATTTTACGCACTGTAAATGCAGAATTCAGTCCGCGATTGCGCTTGGCAATCACAACGCCTTCGAAAGCCTGCAATCGTTCACGATTACCTTCTTTTACACGAACTTGAACGACAACAGTATCACCCGCTCCAAATTTCGGGATCTCTTTGCTCATCTGTTCTGCTTCAATCTGTTTAATTAGTTCACTCATTATGAAAACCTCGTTTAATTCTGTTGTTCAATTTTAAATTCATTCAGTAATTGCAATTGCTCAGCATCAAGCAGATAGTTATGCAGCAAATCCGGGCGTTGTTTCCATGTTTTACCCAATGCCTGTTTCAGGCGCCATTGCTGTATCTGTTGATGGTGACCACTTTGCAATACAAGCGGTACTTCGCCTTCATTCAGACTGGCAGGTCTTGTATAATGCGGATGATCAAGCAAACCATTCATGAATGAGTCTTGCTGAGCTGAATCTGCATGCCCCAAAACTCCAGGCAACAAGCGTGTCACTGCATCAATCAACACTAAGGCTGGCAACTCGCCACCACTTAATACATAATCTCCAATCGACCACTGCTCATCAACCAATGCATCGATTAAGCGCTGATCGATTCCTTCATAGCGACCACAGAGCAAAATCAAACGTTGACTGCGAGAGAAGCTGCAAACAGCTGCCTGATTTAACTGCCGACCATCCGGGGTAAGAAATACAACAGTTGCAGGCCGACTATCAGCCTGCTTCGCCGCCTCAATTGCATTTCGCAACGGCTCTACTTTCATCACCATACCGGGACCACCGCCGTATGGCTGATCATCTACGCTTCGATGCCGGTCTGTTGTGAAATCTCTAGGATTCCAGATAAACAAATCAGCAATTCCGCTATCAAACGCTTTTCCAGTCACACCGACATGAGCTGCATCTCTCAGCATTTCGGGAAACAGAGAAATGACATCGAAGCGCATGGATTACCTGATTTTCTATCTACTTGCTGTAACTAACGATAACGATTAACCTATAGAACAGACTTGATAATAAAACAGAGGAGATTGCCCAAGTAAAGGGTAATGATCTACTGAGAATAGCCTTTTTGACTAAATTTTCCGACCATTTTTCGTAGGACAACCATTACCTGCAAGCTGCATGAAGTTGATGAGGTACTCGCTTATTAAAAGTCAGCATCCCAATCGACTGTCATCAAACCATTCTCAAGATCAATTTGTTTAATTACCCGATCCTTGATATAGGGGATTAGTCGTTCTCGATCACCAAGTACTACCAGCACATCGTTTGCACCAGTTTCCATGATCTGCTTGATCGTACCGAGCAAATCACCTTGTTGTGTCTGTACAGACAAGCCAATTAAGTCCATCCAGTAGTACTCACCTGTTTGTGCAACAGGTAACTCAGAACGTGGAATGTGGATATCAAAGCCTATTAGCTGTTCTGCGTCAGTTCGGGAATCAATTTTTGTCAGCCGGACTAACAATCCTCGTCCTTGTTTCCGACCTTCAGCAATCTCTACAGTTTGTGGTTGCTGTCCTGCATTTGCATTTGAAATCAACCAGTATGGATAATTCAATATGCCTTCCATCGGCCTGGTGAAAGAAAATACTTTCAACCACCCTTTAACACCATGTACACCGGAAATTTTACCCAAATGTATCAGTGCCTCTTCCGCCATTCCTTATGCGTCTGCAACCTCAGCTGCTTCTGACAATTCAGGCGAAACTGTGGATGCCCCACTTTTTGCCCATTGTTTAATCAATTTTGCAACACGATCAGAAGGCAATGCACCATGCGAGCGCCAATAGTCAATACGCTCAATATTCAAACGCAAACGTTCTTCATTACCTTTTGCGACAGGGTTGAAGAAACCAAGGCGCTCAATATGCCGACCATCTCTAGGCATTCTGCTATCAGTGACAACAACATGATAGA
>JAZGEP010000182.1:0-11365 GCA_036478815.1 Methylococcales bacterium | reverse complement strand
AAAGTGGATGTTTTAATTTTAACCTTTGTAAGTCATTGATATTTGAATTTAACGAACGAGTTTTAATGATATTTCTACATTTATTTCATTAAAACCACTTCTAAGCTATTGAATTATAAGCTGCCGGTAAATAATGAGAAGTTACAAAAAATTCTGCTCAAAATTGTTAAATTAATTATGCTCAGGTACTTAGCTGTAATAACTGTTAGGTGGTTTGACGGAATAAAGTTACCAAGATTACACAGGATTTTTGTTTCTGACTGAACCATCTCAAAAGGCGCATAGTCATTCTACGCAACGATTGAGATTGCGTTGGTCAGGAGCAAAAAAACAAGCAAGGTTGGTAACTTTATTTCGTCAAACCACCTTAGTGGTGGTCACTCAAGTTGCAATCATCACCAGGTTCATCGCAATGTCCCAGCGATTTATCTTTGAAAAAGATATCACGGATACGTTGTTTGACCTGTTTTGCTTCTGGAAAACCATTCTCTTGTTGCCGTGACCAGATCATATGTCGCCCAGCCTTGATTTCAAACACTCCGCCGCTATTGTCAGGAATCAGGTGAACAGCGGCAAGATCACCATCAAATGTAGTCAGCAGCTCTTGGGCTAACCAGGTGGCTCTAAACATCCAGCGACACTGTCTACAATAATTGATTTGAATAATGGGTTGCATGGTAGCTTCTCATTCTCAATAGTGGTGACCAATTTAATGCGAAAATTACATCTTACCAGAGCAACTTCATTCCGACAGCAAATACAATCGCTGCAAACAAACGTTTAAGAGGTTTGACAGGTAAACGCTTTGCCAAATGAGCGCCGACAGGGGCTAAGCTGACACTGGTGACAATGACTGCCAGAAATGCTGGCAGATAAATAAAGCCCAGACTATAAGTGGGTAGCGTTGAATTGCCATTCACAAAAAATGCATAGCCCAGACTGCCTGCAATAGCAATGGGTACGCCACAAGCAGCAGAAACTGCTACCGCATGACGCATTGGATAGCCATAGAATGTCAAAAAGGGTACGCTGAGTGTTCCGCCGCCGATGCCCAGCAAAGATGATAATGTTCCAATACTGATACCGGCGCTTGCCATCACCAGTTTATTGGGACTGATTTGTGGTTTGGATGATGTTTTTTGCAACCACATGCGTACAGCCACAATGATTAAATAAACAGCGAATACTATTTTGAGTAAATCTCCTGACAAATGTCCTGCAATCACTGAACCCAGTATCGCACCTATAAACATATAAGGTGCAATCAACAACACAGCTGGCCACTGTAATGTACCAATACGCTGGTGAGCTAGTACTGAAGAAATTGAGGTGGGGATGATGGTAGCCAGAGAAGTGGCGATTGCCATATGGACTATGCTATCGACTGGAAAGCCAGACAATTCAAATAGCCAGATCATCAATGGCACTAAAACAATGCCACCGCCGATTCCAAACAAGCCGGATAATAAACCGGCAACAGCGCCAATTGCCAACATGCAAACAATCAACGCTAACATGGGAATATCAGAATAATGATTGTGTTAACCAATCCTTAAAGATGCTGTTACTAACGGGATTGACTGCCGGGATTAAGATTAAGTTCTCCATCATACTCAAAAGGTATTTTGGTGCCCCAGTCGCCAACATTGACATCCCCAACCAGTCGATATTGCATATTTCCTGTACCTTTTAACGCAAAACCCTGAATTTGACCGAATAAAGAAACCAGGCTGCTAATGACCTCTGTCTCGATAATAGCGCTATCATAAGCAGGGATAGTCACTCGTTGACGGCTGACACCGTTAGCAAATCGACTACCGTTTAATTCAAGTACATAATGCATTGCTTCCAGCGGCAGATCAAAATCATTCGGATTTTGAACGCGCAATTTAAGTATGTATGTTTGCTCGAATAGTGTCATATTCAAAGGCTCAATACCCGCTAAGGTAATGGTTGGGGTTTCAATTCTTGATGTCAGGCTGGAACAAGCTGGTAATGATAATAAGCCTATAATGAAAATAACTACGATAAACGACTTGAAATACTGGATCATTGAAAAGTTCCTGCTTAGGGTTTGAGGTTAAAATACATTGAATCTGTCATAAAAACAAGCATGTAGAGAATTTTGACATGATAAAACCATGAACATTAACTCATCGTTGTGGCGTTACTGATATTTGCACAAGCAATCGATTTCCATAACCTTCTGGTGAAAAATACGTGCTAGCGAGGACACATCAGGCTAGGAGGTTGTCCGAGAATAGAAAGCCTACTGCCGAAAAGCGGATTTTGGCTCATTTTTCCGATTAAATTCGTTCAATACAACAAGTATTCGCCTCATTTAATCGAAAAAATGGATGCAAAACCACTTTCCCTCGCTACGGCTTCTATTCCCGAACAGCCTCCTAGCCCGTATTTTTCACCAGTTGATGAGATGATCACGACGCTCTTTGAATTTACAACGAATTTTAAGAAGGATGAGAGCAAGCGTGTGTATTTCCGACTGAATAAAATTTCTTGTGGATAAAAAATGAGGTAGCGAGGGCTCAACAAGCTGTTGAGAAATGTGGACTAGTTCCCGAATCTTAACGAATAGAGTCAAAATATTAGCCTTTAGAAAGCGATTGACTGAGATCAGTTGAAAATATCTTCACCCGTTGCATTGCTTCGACCACTGTTTATTTGCGATAATAGGGAGATTAATTAGTCCTTAACCTATCGGAGCGAGGTTTTAATAACTTCCGGATTTTGACTTGCCTTCAGCTGCCACAGAAGTGCTAATAAAACAGTTACATAGCCCTGCTATGCGCCTATTTCATTAACACTCCTGTAAAAGCAACATGCTGCGCCAAACTTTCGGATGTTATTAAAACCTCGCTCCTAAGGGTTATTGCATCAACATCAGTACATCAATTATCGGTTCTTACTTACAGAAACGGGGATGTTATCACTTGCACATTCTGGCTTTGATTGTTGTTTGCCTTCTTGGTTGCCGCAACAGGTGTCTAGTTCACTATACGCCTGTTGGAGCATCTTGAAGACAAACAAAATCCTACGCCATATTACGCAAGTTATTTCATTCCCTTTCCTTAAGGAGCGAGGATTTAATAACTTCCGGATCTTGACTTGTTTTTTTGTCCGTCTTCCGCGTTGTAAAAACAGTTGTGTAGCCAGCTATGTGCCCGTTTCTTCGCCTTGAATACGAACAAAAATCCTGCCTCAAGTTTCGGAAGTTATTAAATCCTCGCTCCTAAGTAGTGATTTCAGTGCAAGTTACAGCATATTGAGTTGCATGAGTGTCTGGGTTTTCGCTACGGTCTTGGTTCGAGCTAACTGTTGCGGCTTTCGTTATGTATTTATCAGAAAAATTTTATATCTAAGGAGTGTTTAGGAATGGCAATCAAAATAGCGATTAATGGCTATGGGCGTATTGGAAGAAATATATTAAGAGCCTTGTATGAATCAGGTCGTACTGATGAGTTTCAAATTGTTGCAGTGAACGATTTGGGAGATGCCAATACCAATGCACATTTAACACGCTACGACACTGTGCATGGTCGCTTTCCTGGAGAAATTACTGTTGATGGTGACGCTATGGTAGTTAATGGCGACAGAATTCGGGTATTGGCAGAACGCGATCCTTCTAAATTACCTTGGGCTGAACTTGGTGTTGATGTGGTTCATGAATGTACTGGTTTTTTTGCCACTAAGGAAAAAGCCTCTGCACATTTCAAAGGCGGTGCTAAAAAAGTACTGATTTCTGCTCCAGGTGGCAGTGATGTTGATGCAACAATCGTTTACGGTGTCAATCATAACGTTTTAACGGCGTCTGATACTGTGGTGTCTAATGCTTCATGCACTACAAATTGTCTAGCTCCATTAGTTAAAGTCTTAAACGACGAAGTTGGTGTCCAAAGTGGTTTGATGACAACTATTCATTCGTATACCAATGACCAAGTATTAACTGATGTTTATCATCCTGATTTACGTCGAGCACGTTCAGCTACACAGTCGATGATTCCGACCAAAACAGGTGCAGCAGCTGCGGTTGGTCTGGTGCTTCCAGAGCTGGCTGGCAAATTGGATGGATTTGCTGTGCGAGTGCCTACTATTAATGTTTCGCTGGTTGATCTGGTGTTTACGGCAAAACGTGATACCACAGTTGACGAAATTAACCAACTGATTAAAAGTGCATCAAATGGTGCGCTAAAAGGCATTCTTGAATATAACGACGAACCTCTGGTTTCTTACGATTTCAATCACCAGCCGGCATCATCCATTTTTGAATCTTCCTTAACCAAAGTGATGGAAGGTAACCTGGTTAAAGTGTTGTCCTGGTATGACAATGAATGGGGTTTTTCTAACAGAATGCTGGATACTACCAAAGTCTATATGGCGGCTTAATGACCACTCAAAATACAAGTAAAGATATGAACAGATTGAGAAGAACCAAAATAGTGGCAACCTTAGGGCCATCCACTGATGCTCCTGGTATATTGGAAGCAATGATGGAAAACGGGCTTGATGTTGTACGCCTTAATTTTTCTCATGGTGATGCAGAAACCCAGATAAAAAGAGCAGAGATGGTGCGTGCTTTGTCTGCAAAGACAGGGCGAATTATTGGTGTTCTGGTCGATCTACAAGGTCCAAAAATTCGCATCGCACGCTTTGAGAATGACAAAATTGAATTGGCTGTAGGTGATGCGTTCTCGATTGATCTTGATGTTGATCCACACTCCGGCAATCAACATGAAGTCGGATGTGGTTACCAGGACTTACCTAAGGATGTTAGCGTTGGCGCAAAGCTGTTACTTGACGATGGACGAATCGTACTTGAAGCCAAGGAAGTTATAGGCAATCGTATTAATACCGAAGTTGTTGTTGGTGGTGATCTGTCTAACCAGAAGGGTATTAACCTGGCTGGAGGTGGTTTATCTGCACCCGCGCTATCCGATAAAGATAAGCAAGATATTATTTCAGCTGCCAGCATTGATGCTGATTTTCTTGCGATTTCTTTTCCGCGCTGTGGTGATGATATCCGTACTGCTCGCAAGTTAATGGAGCAAGCAGGTGGTAATGCGCTAATGGTTGCCAAAATTGAGCGCACTGAAGCGTTGGAAAATATTGACGATATTCTTGATGCCACCGATGCAATTATGATCGCACGTGGTGATTTAGGTGTTGAAATTGGTGATGCGCAATTACCGCCCGTTCAGAAACGTTTGATTGTTCAGGCGCGCAATAAAAAGAAAGCGGTGATTACAGCAACGCAAATGATGGAAACCATGATTGATAATGCAATTCCAACCCGTGCAGAAGTATTTGATGTTGCCAATGCCGTATTTGATGGTACAGATGCAGTCATGCTTTCTGGTGAAACCGCAGTCGGCAAACATCCGGTAAAAGTGATTGAGGCAATGAACCGTATTTGCATAGAAACAGAGTCTCAACCCAGACTGCAAACTGAAAAAAGATATGTCAATGAAGGATTCAATCTAAAAGCAGAAGCCATCGCCGTTTCAGCCATGTTTGTTGCCAACAATTACGATATCAAGGCGATTATTGCATTAACAGAATCTGGAAAAACGGCATTATGGATGTCACGTATCAGTTCCGGAATTCCAATATTCGCAATGTCCCGGCATAAAAAAACAAGCCATATGGTGTGCTTGTATCGTGGAGTTTATCCGGTTTATTTCACGGTAAATTCAGCTGATCATGTCGAAGTCAATCGAGACGTTGTCGAAATATTAAAAGAACATGGGGTCGTCAAATCCGGTGATAACGTAATTATCACTAAAGGTGACTTGATGGGGGTGGAAGGCGAAACCAGCGCACTTAAAATTGCTACAGTTGATGAGGGCTTGTTGGCTCCTTAACAGCTATATTGTAGTTTTGAAATACAGTCTCTAATCTTCACGCATTTTCTAAGTCAAGCATAGAATCCACCCACTGGGTGGATTCTATATTTCCGCTCAAACAATCTCAATCGTTACGGAGAATAACTTGAACAATGATGACACAGGATTTTGTTTCTGGCTAAGCGATCTCAAGAGGCGCATAGTTGCTCTACGCAACGATTGAGATCGCTTAGTCAGGAGCAAAAAGACAAGTCAGAATGTTCAAGTTATTTCATGCACGTTCCTTAGTACATTTTGAGATAGTTTGGTCAGAAACAAAAATCCTGCGCAATATCGGCATATTTATTCCGTCAAACCTCTTAAATTCCCATATTACCGAGTGTTACCAGTATTCTGTTGATAATTGAAGTCAGGGCAGGGTGCTCTACTTCAAATTCACTGATCGTTTCCTCTAGAGTCTCGGTTAAACCCAGATTTTTTGTATTTGATGGTGAATCACCAAGTTGTTGTTCAATTTTATCTGCCAGAGCATTCAGAGAGTGTTTGCGCTCCTCATCTGTGTTTAAACTACTAATTTCGTCTCGCAGTGCTTGTAATGCTTCATTGAGTTGGTTTTTTTCTGTCATGATGAATGCCCTATTGTTGTGATCATTAATATCGATGGGTTTACAAGCATAATAGCAATATTGATTAAGGTGCAAGTTGTCCGTGGAGATCATGTTCATCAGCATCGCCTATAATGACTTCTACGAAATCACCTGGTTGTAATAGTTTGCTTGATGTAATAAATACCTGTCCATCGATTTCCGGTGCATCTGCACTACTACGGCCGATTGCGCCTTGATCTGTTTTCGTATCAATCAACACCTGTTGTTTGCTGCCGATTTTGTTATGTAAGCGTTGTTTGCTGATTTTGGCTTGAAGCTTCATTAATCGACTCATGCGTTCTTGTTTTAGTTCTTCAGGGATATGATCCGGTAATTGATTGGCGACAGCGCCCTCAACAGGGGAGTAAGTGAAGCAGCCAACTCGATCCAGCTGTGCTTGATCCAGAAATTCCAGAAGTTCTTCAAATTCAGCGTCTGTTTCACCCGGAAAGCCAACAATAAATGTGCTGCGCAAAGTAAGGTCTGGACACTGTTTGCGCCATTGCTGTACTCGCTTAAGAACATTTTCGGCACTGGCTGGTCGTTTCATTAGCTTGAGAATACGGCTACTGGCATGCTGAAATGGAATGTCAAGATAGGGCAGCAATTTGCCTTCTGCCATCAGTGGTATTACCTGATCAACGTGAGGATATGGGTAGACATAGTGCAGACGTACCCAGACATCGAGTTCGGCAAGTGTTTGTGCCAGTGACAGGAAACTGGTTGGCAATGTTTGTCCGCGCCAAGAGTCTGATTGATAGCGCAAATCAACACCATAGGCACTGGTATCTTGTGAAATGACCAACAGTTCTTTGACACCTGCATTGACTAAATGCTCTGCTTCGGTCATCACCTCACCAATGGTTCTGCTGACCAAATCTCCACGAAACGAGGGAATAATGCAAAATGTACATCGATGATTACAACCTTCTGAAATTTTCAGATAAGCAAAATGTCGCGGAGTCAATTTGATTCCTTGTGGTGGAATCAGGCTGCTATAAGGATCGTGCGGTGCGGGTAATACTTCATGTACTGCATTCATAACAGCTTCATAAGCATGTGGGCCGCTGACATTGAGCACTTGAGGGTAGCGTTGGCGAATCTCTTTTTCTCGTACACCCAAGCAACCAGTTACAATCACTTGCCCGTTTTCATTTAAAGCTTCGCCTATGGTATCCAGCGATTCTTCAACAGCGGCATCAATAAATCCACAGGTATTAACCACCACCGCATCAGCATCCTGATAACTGCCAACTACATCATAACCTTCGGCACGCAACTGGGTAAGAATACGTTCGCTATCGACCAAAGCCTTGGGGCAGCCTAAGCTGACAAAGCCAATGCGCGGATTATCCATGAATCTCCTGATGTGATGTAAATGAAATTATGAAATGATGGGTGAATTTTACCGGAAAACAGTGATTCAAGGTCAGAAGTTGTAAGAAAGTGATAAAACGCACAGCAAATGTTTCATAACCAACTATATTTAAGACAACTCGCAATAAATAAACTTCCCACTTTGCTTGTTTTTTGTTTGTCAGTTGTCGTGCGATTTCGGGTACAGCGCTTGTATTTCTTCGTATCATTGCACCTTCAAAGGCAAATAAAAAGTTCTGCGCAATATGGTTAGTTAGTTTGTCACGAATTACCTAAGAATTGGTACGAAGGAGCGAGGATATTAATAATATACGAAAGTTTGACGCAGGATTTTTGTTCATCTTCAAGGCGTAGAAATAGTCGCATAGCAAGCTACGCAACTGTTTCTACAACGTGGATGACGGACAAAAAGACAAGTCAAAATTCGGATGTTATTAAATCCTAAGGTAATTACTGTTTAAAGTTATTTAAATAATCTGTGCATAATTATGCAGGAGATGGTTTATGCAACATACTCGAACTCAAAAAGCCATTGGACTAGTGACAATTACGGCAATATTGATGGCAATTGCATTGCTAATACTCTTCACTGGATGTTCAAAGTCAGTTTTCAAGTTATCAAATAATCGGCGCTAATTTATCAGACAACAGTTTATGCAACAAACTAGAACTAGAACTCGAACTCAAAAAGCTATCGCATTGTTAATGATTACCGCAATGTTAATGGCGACAGCTTTATTGTTATTAATCGCAGGGTGTTCGAAATCAGTCCAGCCACTTTCTAAACTAGCAAAGACCGATGTGGTTCTGGCTTTTGGTGACAGTTTGACTTACGGTACCGGCGTTACCAGTGAATTGAGTTACCCAAGCATATTAGCAAATCGAATTGGTCGCATAGTTATCAATGAAGGTATGCCGGGAGAATTGAGTGCTGATGGTCTACTTCGACTTCCAGAACTGTTAAATGAACACAAGCCTGCATTGGTGATTCTTTGCCATGGAGGCAATGACTTTCTTCATAAACAACCAATAGAGCAACTTGAGCAGAATCTCAAGCAAATGATCCAGCTTATTAAAGACACAGGCGCAGAAGTTCTGTTGGTGGGTGTACCTCAACCCAAATTGTTAATGCTGTCGGATGCAGAAGTGTATGCAATAGTAGCTAAAGAAATGAATCTACCATATGTTGAAAATGTATTGTCTGATATTCTTTCCGAGAGTACATTGAAATCAGATGCCGTTCATCCCAATGCTCAAGGGTATCAGCAGTTGGCAAATGCAGTTGAAGCTGTCTTAACAGAAGCAACGGCGATATAATAAGATCCTATAAGTTAGCTTGTCAGGAGACCACTTATTTGAAGTGCCTGACTCAATACTTTTACCTTGGATTGCAGAGATTTACTTCCTTAGATACCTGTACATTACCACGCATCTGTAGTTTACCAGCTCATGTCTGAGTTGTTATTTGAATATCAAATAAGTGGATATGGTGTTTGAGAAGTTTTTACATTCCCATGGCTGCTTTAACCAACCGATGTTTCAACCACGGTATTCTGTCCAGAGTCATCAAACCCAAACTGCGCACATGACCAAGCAGCCTCCAATCGCTGCTGAATAGCCAGATCAAGCTGTTGGTGAAGTTGATAACACGCTGATGGTCATCATTTCTTGCAGTAGCATAGTCGCTGAGCAATGTAAGACCGCCTGGGTCATCTTCTAGACTATTTAATTGATTGATTAAACCCGCAAGACAAGACGCATCACGTAATCCAAGATTAAAGCCTTGTCCTGCAACAGGATGCAGTTGATGTGCTGCGTTTCCTACCAATGCCACTCGTTTGGCAATCATTTCTTTACTATGTAACAGTTGTAACGGAAATGCGTGGCGTTTACTGATCAGCTTTAAGCGTCCCAGCCGATAGCCAAAGGCTTGTTGTAGTTGCTGGATAAAATCCTGTTCTGACAATGCCATCATTTGTTGGGCCTGCTTAGGATGCAATGTCCAAACCACTGAATAATTTCGCCATCCCATCGGTAAAAAAGCCAGTGGTCCGTTGTCTGTAAAACGTTCATAGGCAATGCCATCTGCAGGGATTTGTGCGTTGACGCGGGTGATTACGGCGGTTTGATCATAATCAATCTGGCGGGCATGGATGCCCAGCTGTTGCCGGATAGATGAGTTTCCACCATCAGCTGCAACCAATAATCGTGTATGTTTCACCTCTTGCAGGCCATTGACGTGCTCAATGGTTACTGCAACCGTTGCAGGGTTGCTATTGTCCAGGCTGATCATTTTTGCAGGAGCAATCACATCAACTGTCGATTGTTCTAGCAAAGCAACCAAGGCCAAGTCGAGCTTCCGAGCCTCCAATACATAACCCAGCGCATCAACGCCTTCTTTTTCTGCAGATAATCGGGTTTTCCCCAGATAGCCGCGATCAGAAATTTGTATTGTTTTGATTGTTTCTGATGCGTCGGTGACTGTATGCCACAAACCACATTGTTCAAGCAGCTGCCGCGAACCTTGCGAGATTGCCAGCACCCGTTCTCCGGCAGGGGAGTTTTGTTTTTGTTCTACAGTTTGCAGTTCAATCAATCCGATGTTTAGTCCGCTTGACTGTAAAGCCAGCGCTAATGAGCCACCAACCAATCCTCCTCCAGAAATTAATACATCGTATTGATCAGCCATCAGTGTTAACTCGCACACATGTGTTCGATATCGTGAATGGTTTTAGGCGCATCCGCTGACAATACTTCATGGCCGGTTTCAGTGACTAACACATCATCTTCAATGCGGATACCTATGCCGCGCCATTGAGCATCCACCACCTGAGACTTAGGTGAAATGTATAATCCAGGTTCAACTGTAAGTGTCATGCCTGGCTCGAAGATGCGCCATTCATCGTCGATTTTATAATCACCCACATCATGCACATCCATCCCCAGCCAATGACCTGTACGGTGCATATAAAAAGGCTTGTAAGCCTCTTCTTCAATCAGTTGTTGAAGATTGCCTTGCAATAACCCCAGTTTAATCAGTCCTTCTGTGAGTATTGAAACTGCAGTATCGTGAGGTGCATTCCAGGTATTACCTGGGTAAACTTGTTCAATCGCTGCCAGTTGAGCCTCTAGCACCAACGAATATAGAGCATATTGTGGCGAATTGAAGGTTCCATTAATCGGAAAAGTGCGGGTAATATCTGAGGCGTAATATTGATATTCGGCACCGGCATCAATCAATAATAAGTCTCCATCACTAAGAACGTCAGAATTGTCAATATAATGTAATACGCAAGCATGATGACCACCAGCAACAATTGATATATAAGCTGGACTCTGAGCGCCATGACTGATGAATTCGTGGAGTAACTCTGCTTCAATCTGGTACTCGCTCACACCTGGAGCACAGTGGCGCATTGCCCGACAATGGGCAGCTGATGCAATTTGTGCAGCTTCGCGCATTAATTCAATTTCAAGCGG
>JAZGEP010000181.1:0-11698 GCA_036478815.1 Methylococcales bacterium | reverse complement strand
TAATCGCACACTATCATGTTGGGCTTCGTGCCTCAGCGCCAACCTACGCACTATGGTCTCACCTTATTATCTCAATAAATCAGTAAGCTTTTGATTTAATTAGACTGGGTTCAGGTGTTCTGAAATTAGCACTTTCAACACTGCCAATGGACACAATAGATGGCAAACTGAATTGTTTTGGAATGAGAAAATTTATGATTAATTCATTCGACACCGCTCTTAGGCCAAAGACAATGTGGAATATTTTCGATATCGTACTCGACAGTGACTTTTCGCTGCCAGAGCTAACAGAAATTGAAACAACAGATGTATTTTGCAGTGTAAAAGCTGGAACGATTCCAAGCGAGATCCCGAAACAACCAGTCTGGTTTCATCACTGGCAAGAACCCGGCGGTAGCATTTGTATATCTTGTGCTAAATTGGATCATTCATACCTGCTTAGATTTCCGGGGTTAGTTGATTTCATCATTCCCCATTCATGTCAATCGATACAGTACTTTCCTGAGTCAGATGTGGCGCCAGAAACTATCAGGCATTTACTGTTAGACCAAGTGGTGCCAAGGATGCTTGGGCATCAGGGCAGATTGGTATTGCATGCCAGCGCTGTACAGTTTAGCAATGGTAAGGTGGCCGCCTTCCTGGGAGAATCTGGTGCTGGCAAGTCAACATTAGCTTCTGCATTACATCAACGTGGAATGCACCTGATTACAGACGACTGTTTATTACTTGAACTGACAGAAACAACAGTCACCGCAATCCCCAATTATTATGGTGTGCGCCTGTTTGGTGATTCCGTAGAAGCTATATTTGGAAAGCAGAGTGAAGATAACCCTGTGGCTCACTATAGCAGCAAAAAACGCATCTCCCTCTCACCTGGAAAAACAATAAAAATGAATACTCCAACCATAGTGGACGCATTATTTTTACTGAATGAACCTGCCAGTAATGTTAATGATATACGCATTGAAACGATTAGTGGCAGTGCTGAATTGATGAAAATTATTGGTCAGACTTTCTTGCTTGACGTATCCAACAAGTTAGTGATGAAACAGCAGTTCAAAGATATCGGACAGATAGTGGAAGCTGGATTAGATATCTATAACTTGAGCTTTCCCCGGCAACACAAACTGTTACCGCAGCTTTGCGCAAGGGTGATTGAGGTGCTTGAGTAATAATCCCTTAGGAACGTGCACGAAATAACTTGGTCAACTGGCGTAGGATTTTGTCTGTCTTCAAGGCGCAGCGAAGGGCGCATAGCGAGCTATACAACCGTAGCTGCAACGCGAAAGACGGACAAAAAGGCAAATCAGCTGACTAAGTTATTTCGTGCACGTTCCTTAATCTCGCAAGCAATTATGAGAAAAGTGTGCAGTCAATAGAATTTCATATCTGATGTTGCCTGAAAACACAGTATTAATCTGATAAAGTGGAATCAGAGAATCATAATTTCGGACAATGTTATGATAATCTCAGTGTATTGTGAGCTGCTTGCTTACAAGTGATCAGCAGAAAAATTCATTGGCTTAGAAACGTGCATGAAATAACTTGAACATTCCTTAATTCTAATAGGGAGAGCAGGATGTCACATGAAAAAAAAGGACAGCAGTGTTTATTACTAATCTGTCTGCTATGTATCACTGTATTCACACACGCCAAACCAGCGTCAGTTGATCTCAATCAACCACTCAACTCCAGTGAGATCCCAGATGGTTTATCTGCCAGTGATTGGGGCAGTATCCAGGCACACATCAAGGCTGGTCAATACAAAGCCTATCCTGATAACAATGACGGCTATCATTCATCCAATCCCGCGCATGGCTGGCAAATTCAATATGCTGCAAATGGAACCACTACGCTTAATCCACGTGATCGCGATACAACGGCCTATCATCTGAGCTTAAAACTCAGTGCCATCGGCTACAATACTCTTACTCAAGACCTGAAAACCCTGCACCGCCCTGTACGCATCAGCAGTCAGCACAATACGCTTGACTATCACTGGAATGACTCACTCACCGAACGCTGGGTCAACAGCGAGACAGATTTGGAACAATGGTTTTTCCTGAACCAGCGCCCTCAAGGAGCGACTAGCGAACAACCACTAACTCTGCAACTAACAATTGACAGTGATCTCAGAGCTTTCCAGGAAGACAATAGCATCCGTTTTGTCAACCCGTCTGGCACGACCGCGATTACCTACAACAAACTCAAGGTCTGGGATGCCAACGGACGCGACCTGTTGGCAAAAATGCAGCTAACCGGACAACACCTCAGCCTGGTGATTGATGACAGCACAGCACGTTATCCACTCACCATTGATCCCAGTTTTCAACAACAAGCCTATTTGAAAGCCTCCAATACCGGAACCAATGACAATTTTGGTGTCTCTGTCGCTATTGCTGGCGATACTGTGGTAATCGGCGCATTTAATGAGGGCAGTAACGCCACTGGTGTTAATGGCGATCAAAGCGATAACTCAGCAGATTCTGCCGGAGCGGCCTATGTGTTCGTCCGCAGTGGCGACAACTGGAGCCAGCAAGCTTATTTGAAAGCCTCCAATACCGGAGCAAATGACAATTTTGGTATCTCTGTCGCCATTGAAAACGATACGATCGTGGTCGGTGCATTTTCTGAGGCCAGTAACACCACCGGAATTGATGGCGATCAAAACGATAATTCAGCAGATCAAGCCGGGGCAGCTTATGTATTCACCCGCAGTGGTACCACCTGGAGCCAGCAAGCCTATCTCAAAGCTTCCAATACCGGCGCGGAAGACCGATTTGGCATCTCTGTTGACATCGCAAGCGACACCGTGGTGGTCAGTGCATTTGCTGAGGCCAGCAACACCACAGGCGTGAATGGCGATCAAAATGACAATTCAGCAAATAGTGCCGGGGCAGTCTATGTATTCACCCGCAGTGGCAACATCTGGAACCAACAAGCCTATTTGAAAGCCTCCAATACTGGAGTGGAAGACCGATTTGGCGGTTTTCTCGCCATTGCGGGCGATACCTTGGTAATTGGCGCAAGCGGTGAGGCCAGTAATGCCACTGGGGTCAATGGCGATCAAACTGATAATTCAGCAAATGTGGCTGGGGCAGCCTATGTGTTCACTCGCAGCGGCAGCAGCTGGAGTCAGCAAGCTTATCTGAAAGCCTCTAATACCGAGGCGAATGACCAATTTGGCTTTTCTGTCGCCATTACCGGCGATACTGTGGTGGTCGGCGCAAACTCAGAGAACAGTAACGCCACTGGAGTCGATGGCGATCAAAGCGATAATTCAGCAGACACAGCTGGCGCAGCCTATGTGTTCACCAGAAGTGGCGATACCTGGAGTCAACAAGCTTATCTGAAAGCTTCTAATAGTGGGTCAAATGACCAATTTGGCTTTACTGTTGCTATCGCCGACAATACTGTGGTGATTGGTGCACCGCTTGAGACCAGCAACGCCACCGGAGTCGATGGCGATCAAAACGATAATTCAACAGCTCAAGTCGGAGCTGCCTATCTGTTTACTCGCAACGACAGCAGCTGGAGCCAGCAATCCTACCTCAAAGCTTCCAATAGCGGGGCGAATGATTTCTTTGGAATTTCTCTCGCCATCGCAAACGACACCTTAGTGGTCGGCGCATTTTTTGAGGCCAGCAACGCCACTGGAATCGATGACAACCAAAGTGATAATTCAGCAAATAATGCTGGGGCGTCCTATGTGTTTACTATTAGCTCTTTATCATTAATCGATGTGGATAGTAACGGTGTTACTGATGCACTGACCGATGGTTTATTGATCATCCGTCACTTGTTCGGTTTAATCGGCGATGCCCTCACTGCCAATGCGGTTGCGAGTAATTGTACCCGTTGTGACAATAATGCGATTGAAAGTTATCTTAGCGGCTTGTCGATTCTGGACGTGGATTCTAACGGTGCAACAGATGCACTGACTGATGGCCTGTTGATCATCCGCTACCAGTTCGGTTTAACCGGTGACGCCCTCACAGCCAATGCGGTTGCGAGTGATTGCAACCGTTGCAGCAATACTGAAATTGAAAATTATCTTGGTGGATTGTAGAATTTTCGGTTGATTTTTGCCGCTAACCCGCATTTCTTCCCAGTTGGGGAGAAATGCGGGTTAGACGACATATTTCTTTCGCCACATTTCATAGCACACACACTGCCAGATAATCAGCAGATCTATTTCACCAGGGTTTGTTTTCACCAAGGCTTTTTCTATCCAGACTTTATCAACATACTGAGACCATTCAGCATCATGCGACATTAATAGCTTTGATATCCAACTTCTCGATTTGGAAAATATCCCGTACATATAAAATGAAGTCAGATTACCTTGCTTACTTTGTACTCGTACTCTTTCCAGCATAATTTCTTTCAGTGCATTTCTGGCAATCAACTTATAATTTCCTCGACGGTAACAACGATAGCTCGGAATCGACAACATAAAATCAACCAGATCCCAATCGAGATAAGGATCACGCAACTCAATACCTAAAGGGTTGGTAAAGTAATTAACCGAAGTGGACATCCCGGCTAGATTCATTCCCATCATTGAACGGTAATGATCTGGGCGTGTATATGTAGACGCTTCTGGCGGCCAATCGAGGCATGGACGATATAAGGTTTTGGCTTCGTCAGTTAGCCACAACGGTTGTTTTTTAGCCCTCGATTGCCAACCAATGATTCGTTTAATAATAAGCCGACAAGCATTGTCTTTATAGATCCCAGAAAAGCCCAAGTGATGTAAATGTTGATAAAACTCAGTTAAAAATAATTGCCACTGCCCATCCCATAATGCTTCCACCAACCAATAATATGATCCAGGGTAGAGCAAATCCCCTACTGCTGCATTCAACAACACTTTGCATTGATTTTGTGCCGCCGCTACATAAACACAATCTTTTAAACGCTGAAATGCGTTGGAAACCGGAGTATTCGGCGACAGCGGCCAATGATCAGGATTACTCAGCGGCCAACAGTGATCACCTGGGATCATGACTAAATTCAGGTTGGCATGCTTACAGATTGCTTCGATTGTTGTACTCTCATCCGCATCTGGAAATTGTTGTAAAGACCAGGAATAAGCAGTTAACTGTTGATTGCGTGAAGCTAAATAGTCACGAGCAAAATAAGCAGCAGGCACCGAATCCATACCACCGCTCAACATGATTCCAACCGATCCGGAACTACGGCATACTCTGGAAACAGCTTGTTTCAAAAGCCCTCTATAGTGTTCTGCGTAATCCTTGTCATTCCCAAACCGAAACTGTTTGCGACCAATCAGCGGTTGTTCCCGGAATCTGCTTACTTTATCCGGTTGCCACAGCAAACACTCACCCGGAAGCAGTTGCTGAATATCAACAAAGACCGTGTGATGAGTCGCAGGCAGAAAGTTAGCAAAATAATTGGTAATCCACAGATCATCTGTATCACCGCGCACGGCAGGATGGGAAAGTATCGCAGCTGGTTCAGTCGCAGCCAGTACATGTTGGGCTGAGATGTGATAATACAGTTCTCGGCTGCCTAAATGGTTACGGTAGAGGAGTACTTTAAACGCAGACGTGTCTACAAGAATCAGGGCAAATGATCCTCGTAAATGCATGAAACATTGAATACCCCAATGTCGGTAAGCCTTGATGACCAACTCAGCATCTGAACAAATTTCCGGGCCTACATTAATTGCACGAATCAAATCATCTCTATTGTCCAATCGACCATCAAATGCAATACAGAGAGTTCCATCAGCGACTTCTACTGATAGCGGACAAACTACGTCTTCAGTATTAACCAAAAAGTTCTGCTGACCAAGGGCATAGTGATTATGCTGCCAACTATCAGCCCCATCCACACCTCGATGTTTCATCCGTGCTATCAATGTATCGATATAACCTGATTCAACCGGTTTACCATCACGGTTAACAATCAGTGCGATAGCGGACATAGCTCATAACATTACAGTGAAAAGATTAGTACGCACATCAATACAGACGATGCTCGGCAAAGGACTAAAACTATGAAGTTATCGCCTTTTAGACATGATTACTGAAGTTTCATAATTATTGTTTGTGGCAAGATTGAGCGCATGTTCTATCCTAATGAAAAATATCATATTTTTCAGGTTATTAAATGCGACTTTCTCACGATAGAAAAATGGAGGGTTGCTATCAACAGGGCAAGCACCGCTTAAATACAATCCCAGCATACAGCTATTGCGTACTCTTGACCCTGATGATCAGGAAACTTCAGATGATTACTGTACTTGTTGAAAATAACACTCAATATACTTAGGAAATGCGCAAACAATAACCTACAAGTATTGTGTAGAATTTTAATTCAATTTATCATATGGAATTAAACATCAATAACTTAAAGTTAAGCGCTTGAAAGTTATATTTTCATACCTCTTAGCCGATTGTCTAGGAGGCTGGTAAATAATGAGACGTTACTAATTTTGAAGAGTCATCGAACCGGCACTATCACCAGGTCCTGGGCTTCCTGATAACGTTAAATCTCTAAACCTTCCGAACTTCTCTAACCTGGGCGATACATATGGTTTTTTTGTTTGGTTTTTATTAAGTGTCAATGGGTTTAAATGATCAGTTTTAAGGTCTATCTTCTGGCTTTCGTTCATATCCGGTCTCTGGATTCATTAATTCATTATGACTACTAACAGTTTTGCTTTTCCAATTCACAGATCTAGTCAGCTCAGCACAACTAATCATAGTGTATCATTTACGCAACGATCAAACCAATGTAATTTTATTTATATTAAACCCAATCAAGTGGCCTCTGATTTACATAATCAACCCCGGATGCCCCAGCAAAGTCCAACCTAATAGTACGTCTTTTTGACCCTGATTAGATTGCGCATAAGCGCGTTTTCCTTCGAGTATAGCATCACCCAATAATACGCCAGTCTGTAAACGCGCGAATATCTCTTTGGCTAATAATCGCTCGGATACTGCTTTGGTCAGTGTACTGGCTCCGAGAACAGCGACAGCTCCACGGTCGCCATTGAGCATGAATTGGTGTCCCATGGTATTTTCATGCGGGCTCACATAATAGGTATTCCAACAACCCAGTTGCGCCACAACAGTCGGCTTGCCACGATTGGTTAATGCTGCCAAATCAGAGGCTTTCAACAACGAAGGCGTGTTAAATGTCCATTGCGACGGCGCTGAATGACCAATAAAACCGGTCAACGCTACTCCTGCATTAATGCTATCTATGAGTCGTGTATTGGCAGCACTACTACCCAAATCATCTATATGGGCTCGCGTCACCTGCCACTCAGAAAAATGGTCAGCAATTAATGTCTGCGCATCGGCTTTGAAATCGTAATTCTGGTTAACATCGAAAGCATCACTGGCAAAAACAACGATTTTATCGTAATCGCGATCATAGTAGTCTTGGATTTTAACCAAGATTGTTTGTAATTCAGCCTGGGTGCGAACTGGTAATCGTCCAATAGCCAGATCGGGAACAAAATCACCATCAATATCGCCATATAAGGCATCAACCGGAGCCCATTTAATCAAGTTGTCAGTTGCGGTATAGAGGGTTGGTACAAAGCTTATCGCTCCTAAACCTAAATATCCGTTTGGATCGTAGCTGTCCCCGCCGACAATTAAAACATGACGGGTTCTCAAGTGCTGATAAGCATATTGAATATAATCGTCGATAGCATGTGCATCGACCAGATGATCACCAAATTGTGCGTAGATTGTTTCAACATCAACTATTTTAACGCTGGCATAGCTTTGATTCGGATTCAAGATTGCTTCCGAGTCATATAATTCATCGATAAAGTCGGGGCTGCTGATAATAAGCAGTTCTGCTTTTCCTGTTTTGATATTGTCGTATTCTGGGACAGGCTCAAAAGAACTGGGGGTCAGTATTGTTGCAACTGTTTTTACAAAGTAATCTGCCAGCTGACCATCGCCCGCAAAGTTCACACGACAGTCATTTGAACTGCCACAGTCGATATCCAGTGTATTAAGCTGAGTCAGCGCACCGTTACTGGCCCGCCGATACACAACAATTTCATCACTATCCAGACCAGTCACTTGATATTTTGTACCCGCAGCTCTAAAAGCCAAGCCACTACCGTTTGTATGAAAATGCTTCGGGTAAGTGATTTGCCATCTTTCAATATTAATAAGATCAGCAAAATATGAGGTATCAGCCGGAAGGGTCACACTAATGGTATTCAGCCCTTCTTTGATGCTCGCTATAGTACCAGCAATTTTTCGATTGATAATCCCGTCAAAGATCTCATCAGCATGTTGCTCACCATTAATGGCTACAATGACATGATGATCGGGTTGTGTGACGCTGTTGCCGGGGAAATTAAGCCCTCCCCACAAGGACACTGAATAACGAATAGCATCATTCCATGAATGTGGATCAGGGTTAGCCACGTATCCCTCAAGGGTAATGGGCAAGGCTACGGTTTTAGTATTAAAGGCAAGAATTCGCTTGGAATACCAGGGATCGTCACCCGGATTGGCAAAACTGTACTCACCCTTAGGTTCAACAGTCACTGTGTTCATAAAGTAAGACAAGGCAGCTGACGCTGGGATGGCGCTATTATCAATGTCACTACGTAATCCACCGGATTTATTAAGACTCAGGGTATAAATATTACGATCAGTGTATAACGAGTTGATGGCTTCACCATAAAATTCAATATAACTGCCTGCACCAAATTTTTTGCTACGCAATTTGTTATGAAATTTTTGATGCTTTCTGCGATATCTTTTGCCCTGTTGTTTGCCATCCCATTGGCTATGCCATGCGTCATGTTTCTCGCCATCCTCTTCCTCAGTCCTTTGCAGATGCACAGTAATCGGTACTTCCTGACCTTGATTACGCAGGGTAATCCAATTCGGTTTGATGCGACTCAGGTCTAAACCCTCAGCTAGTAATTGTTCATGAGTAACACGATATATCCCTGTTGTTTGTACACTCAGATTCATGAGCTCTGTCACATTGTTGGGAAGTTGCTGTTTCGGCACAGTCAGCGCCGAGACCGTCTGAGTTAAGGCAGACGGAATAATCTGCTGTGTTTCTGAAGTTGTTATCAATTCAGGAGCTGCTTGTGCCGGGCTGATCAAAAGAGCCACCAAGACACTAGCAACTTTTTCTACCCAGCTAGACTGCTGATAAGCCACATTGATGCGCTGTTGTTTAAGTACTTTCAGGTCACCCGACCACACCGATAAATCTTCCTCTGCCGCTTCATCACCCAGTTTATTCATCTTCTCTATCATCTGCTCTTGCCGATAAAATCTGCGCTCTTGTTTGTTGTTGCGATGCTCTTGACCAATCGCCTTCCAATCGATACTTGCAGGTGTCTGTTGATTAACCGACTTGGCTGATTGTCGACCGCTACGCAGATTCTCAGATCGACGTTTCTTGAGGAATTGTTGATTGCTGGTACCGATTACCCGGTTCAACTGAAAAGGGCCATGCATGACGGCTGTTCCATAAAGATCAATATCTTCGATGCCAAATATACTGCTATCCAGCTCATCAGCCTGGTAACTATAATGCTGAGTCTGAATGGAATCAATCACCTGAGATGGGATCGGCTGGTCATTGATCAACACCCATTCACTGTCTATCCGTTGGTACAGATTAAAAGCGACATTGCCGACTTCGGTGGCAGTCGTCCAATTAAAATTAACAGCACCTGCAACATCTCCCGCAAGTGCCTGGAAACTGCTTAAGGTCACGGGGGTGGTGACAACAGTATCTACAGCCGTATCAGAGATTGCACTGGTTTCATTACTATTGGCTGTAGCAGTGTTGGTCAGTGTACCGGAGGCAACACCTGCATCTACAGTGACATCAAAGGTAACCGTCAGCTTTTCACCTGGTTTAAGTGTGATGTTATCTGCTGCTGTCACCATATTTGCTGGTGGATTAGCAGCATCTGTTGTCGTTGTGGGTACAAAATATTCAATCGTAAAAGTGGCATTCGAGACAGCATTATCAATACCATCATCATTAAAATCTTCAGTCCATATAAATTGGTAAACACCAATCGCTGTCCCTGACACATTGGTTGATCCCTGCGTCACCGAATAAGTGCCACCATTAGTAGGGAACCCCAAGTCATCACCAAAATCCAAGGTAAACGCTGTTCCTCCTGGATAAGTTGCTATTAAATCGATCTCGCTATGCCAGCTAGCACCAAGTGAATCACCGCTTACATCGAATCGATACGTATCCAAAATTGCACCGACAGGAAGAACACTTGTCGTATTAAAAGAGAGCGTCTCAGTGGTAACACCATCGACATCGGCCGGACCTAAATTGGGAGATGTATAGGTACTCGTCGTTGAATTTGGGTAGGTTTTTTGTGCGGAACTCGCAACATAAGTAACGCCTGCAGGCAAGACATCGGAAAGCACGACATTAGTGGCATCTCCAGATGCGGCAGCGTCATTTTCAACTTCAATTGTATAGGTAATCGTATCACCAGAAACAACTGTACCACTGCTAGTGGTTGATGTTTTATCAATCGTTAGACTAGGTGTTGAAAGAAAAAATTCTATATTGTTTAATAATATATGCTGCCCATCTGGATCAGCCGGCGCTGATGCACCATTAGTATATTGAAAACTAAATTCGGTAATGGCTACATCATCAAAACTAAATGTTAAAAAGGATCTTGCATCATTGTCACCTACACCAAGCGTATCAGCTTCATAATCTCCTGGTGCATTTTCATTAATATTGCTCCCTCTAATGACGTCATTTGGCAATACAGTCGTTCCCGCTGTATTCTTTCCTGAAATGATGATCCTATCATCAAAATCATTAGCAATAAAATCGATATCTCGTATTCTTAGATTGCTAAGTTTAACGGGTGAAGAAAATACAATAGTAGTCAGTATAGTTTCTGTGGCTGTATTAAATTGTGCGCTTAAATCCAGTCTATTTGCCAGACTCACAGGAGTACCATTGTCAAATCGTGCAATATCCCCCGTCATAGTTACAGTAATATCAACACCCGAACCATCAACATTGGTATAGGATTGAGTGGTAGTACCTGCCGCCCATCCTTCAACATCCCAATCCAGGGTTGAGGCTTGTGTTAGTATCGGTAAAAAAAGTAAACACGTTAGTGGCACTATCTTTAAAAAACCATGCAATCCGAATGATTTTCTAAATTTATTATGTGTAGCGATAATAGAAGTCAGCCAAGAGAAAACTATTGATAAATAAACAACAGCAAGCATTGATTTCAATGGAACAATGGGATTAGCTCTTGAAAAAATGTTATCTCTCTGTATTACACTCTGTTCTGTGTAACCGATGCGAATAGTCGATACAGAAAATCGCTTGATTATTGAACTCATAACCTCCACCTGTCAGTGACATTCATTGATTTGATTATGTTGAGATGTTTGGTGATCTGCTCTACCACTCATAATGTGCCTCTTTGGTCAGTTTGCTTGTGATTTTAGATGTGTCATCTTCAAACTTAGAAGCGAGAATTTAACAACTTCCAAAAGTCATTAAATCCTCGTTACTTATGGAACGTGTATGGGGGTGCTGATTTAAAATAATGTCATCCTACAAACACACTTGTGCGCCATATTGCTCAATATTCCCCCAAAATTGTTGCCAACGCCCTTTTGATTGAACCAGTGCTCGTAACGACAAAATCACTTTG
>JAZGEP010000180.1:0-5703 GCA_036478815.1 Methylococcales bacterium | reverse complement strand
GTCTATCCTTCCGTCTTCGGCGTTGCGAAAAGGGTTACATACAACGAGTATGCGCTCCTTTCCGCGTCTTGAATACGAAACGATATCCGGCGCAATATGATCAAGTTATTTCTTGACAGGCCCTAAGGCTCTAATACCCAATAACGAGAAAACACAAAATGGACTTAACTCGACTCAATGACCAATACGGCATCCCGGGACAACTCAAGTTTACCCAGAGAAGCAATGGTTTTGTTTTGATTGAAATTGAAAATAACTTCGCTCAGGCAACCATATCAACCTATGGTGGACAAGTTCTGTCTTTCAAGCCTGTTAAAGAATCAGACGATTTGTTGTTTGTTAGCAAGCTTGCCCGCTTTGAACCCGGCAAAGCCATTCGAGGCGGTATTCCCATTTGTTGGCCATGGTTTGGTCCGGATCCACAGAGCAATGACGGCCCGGCTCATGGGCTGGTGCGTACGCGACAATGGAAAATATGTCATGCAGCGCTCGCGTCAGACGGTGCAATTAAAGTTATTCTATCGATTCACGATAGTGCTGAAACGCGGAAAATTTGGTCGCACAGCTTTGAGCTGTCAATCATCATAACCATCCGTGAGTCGTTGACGATGGAATTGATTACTCGTAATACAGCATCTACCCCATTTACTGTGACTCAAGCATTACATGCATATTTTAAAATTGAAGATTGTCAACGCGTGCAAATAAGCGGGTTGGAAAACACGACTTATCTTGATAAAACAGATGCTGGAAAACAAAAATCACAACATGGCCCCGTGACGATTTCACAAGAGGTTGATCGGATATATACTAGCGCTAGATCAGATCTAGTGCTTGAAGATGCAGCGCTGTCAAGAAACATTCGGATTCATTCCAAAAACAGCCAAACCACAATTGTCTGGAATCCTTGGAAAAAGAAAGCCGCAGCGATGAGCGATCTTGATGATAATGAATTTAACACCATGTTATGCCTCGAGACAGCAAATGCGGGGGCGGATAGTATTATTGTCTCTGGGAATAGCGAATACAGTTTAGAGGCTCAATATCAAATAGTGCGAACAATCGCAATGTAGATAACTCCAATAATCAATCTAAATTTAAATTGGGCAGGCCCTTTTTTGTTAACGGCATTGTTCGTTTGTAAGACGCACAAGTTATGAAGACGAAGTTGTAATGCAGAGGATAGATAAAAAAAGCCATTGAGATGAGACAGGTTATTTATTTCTGGATGCTTTCTTGTGTTGCTTATTGATAACCCTGCCAAATACTATTAAACCCAGCACTAGAATCCCTAACCAGCCGGCTGACAGATATCCAACAATACCGTTATGACCAACTAGATACTGCAATTGACTGGCTGGGTTTGAGTCTGTTAATGCTTTAGTGATTTTGATGCAGAAAACCCATCCGGCATGAATACCGATTACTACAATCAACCCATGGTTAAAACGGATTTTGATCTGAGCGAGTAAAATTCCAGCAAGAAAAAGTGCGATTAACGTATCTGCATCGCTATGTTGATATAGATGTTGCAAACTACGTAAAAATACATCCAGACCGGCTAGGAATGTGTTGTGTTGATTGGTGCTGTTTACAGCAGGTTTTACGAAATGCAGTAGAGCGAAATAAAGCGCACTGATTAAAATAGCCAGGATTTGGCCAATGGTTTTCATTTCGCCAAGTCTGGTTTGCAGCCAGCCCAGTAACCAACCTCGAAAAATATATTCTTCAACAACGGCAACCACTAGACCAATCGCTAGCGCAGAAATAAACTTTAATAATATGCTAATTGGTAATGCCAGAAGCGTTGTATCAGGAATACGTATCTTTAGTGCTAATAATATGAAGAGAGGAAAGGCTAAAATTAAAACGCCTAGTAGCCAGCTGTAAGTAAGACGTTTTAATTGGTTTGTCAGAGAAGACTTCTGGATCTTTTCTTGTGTTTGAACAACCGGGGTTCTTAAGCCATAGATTGCTGATATTACTAGCAGTAATAATCCGGTTTTCTGATAGATTTTTTCCAATGGATATGCGCCATTCAACACAGTCCAGAATACAGGCGCGACAATGGATGCAACGAGTCCGATTCCGAGCATGACGATGATTGGAATTACAAGGCTTGTGATTGTGGATTTGAAATGACTCATAGTGTCTAATGGCGAACGGTTAATGATGATTGAGCGTAATTATTCTGCTTACCCATTGTTTTGTCTCGTCGCTGTCTGAAAAGTGCTCATTGATCCCTATAAACTGCGCGCTTCCGCCTTGCTCTTGAAAAAATAGAGGGCAATTTGAACCGCTACGAAAAGCGCTGAGTCGTTACGATTGAAATTCGTTTGATACAGATAATCTGACAGAGAGCTTTAAAATTCTGTAAAGAACACAGTATAATAGTACGGATTGCGAATGTGGCGGAATTGGTAGACGCGCTGGATTTAGGTTCCAGTAGGGCAACCTGTGAGAGTTCAAGTCTCTCCATTCGCACCAACAATGCAATCAGATGTTGAAAACGACTTAGGAATAAGAATTAAATATCTTGGTAACGACTCGGCTTGCTCGCTATTTTGTCAAATCGGTGTCTGGAAAGTGATTATTTACACCTAATGAACTGCGCGCTTTCGTCTTACTCTTGCTATAGGTAGAGATGAGAGGGCATCTGAGCAGTTACTGATTACGCTGAGTGGTTACGAACTTGTGCATTTGACTGCCTTTTTATCCGTCTTCTGCACTTTGCAAATAGTTATGCAACTGACATCACTTCCCGGAAGTGACGGATCAAATTCAGTCGACACAAACTGCTGTCTTGCTTGGTTAAGGAACGTGCATGGAATAACTTGAACAATTGACTTGTCTTTTTGCTCATCTTCGGTGTTTCGAAAACAGTTACATCGCTCACTATGCGCCTGTTTTCGCGCCTTGAATATGAACAAAAAACCCTCTGTCAATTGTTCAAGTTATTCCATGCACGTTCCTAAGTCCAGTTTTTAATGTTGATGCAGTGATCGTCGTTTGCTGACGTTCAATCAACACAATACTAACAATAACAAAAGCCACTAATCGATACGAGGATCTTGTTTATAGAGAATTCTCGATAAGGTTATTGTCTGACCATTGTGGTACTGGTATTCATGAGCAAAGTATAAATCATTTGTGAGTTCATCACTCAGGCTATACAGATAAGGAATGTGCACGAAATAACTTGGTCAACTGGCGCAGAATTTTTGTTTGTCTTCAAGGCGCAGCGAAGGGCGCATAGTGAGCTATGCAACCGTAGCTGCAACGTGGAAGACGGACAAAAAGGCAAGTCAGTTGACCAAGTTATTTCGTGCACGTTCCTAAGCTGGTTGTGATTGTTATGTCTTTCTCTATTCACTCAAAATTCATTGTTCGAGGTAATGCAGTATGCAAGTGACTGTGGAAGAACCCTCAGGGTTAAATAGAACGCTAAAAGTTCAGATTCCTGAAGATACTATTCAGAAAAAAGTTGACCAACGTATTGGAAATATAAGGCAAAAAGCCAGAATTGCAGGTTTTCGTCCTGGCAAAGTTCCTGCGAAGGTAATCAGAGATCGATTTGGTGTTCAAACTCGACAAGAAGTTATTTCTGAACTTCTGCAATCATCTTTCAGAGAGGCATTGACTGAGAAAGACCTCAATCCAGCGGGTACGCCTGAGATTACTGATATGCAGGCTGATGCGGGAACTGGTTTGCAATATACTGCCAATTTTGAGGTGTTTCCTGAGATTGAAGTAAAATCATGCGCTGAACTTGAGTTGAAGAAGCCAGTTTGTGAAGTGGCAGAACAAGATGTTGATGCAATGATTGAAAAATTGCGTGAGCAAAACCGTCAATGGAATGCCGTCGATCGTTCGTCCGAGGATGGTGATCGTGTACAAATTAGCTATAGTTTTAATGCTGATTTTGATGATGAGTCTTTGAAAGAAGGGTCATCAGAAAGTCTTTGGATACTGGTTGGTCAGCCATCCCTGATGCCCGAATTTGATGAGAAAGTTAAAAACGTCTCAGTAGGTGACCATCTCAATTTTTCAGTTGTGCTTCCTGATGACCATAAAAATCGTGAGATGGCTGGCAAAAATGTCAATTTCGAAATTGATGTGTTGAATGTAGAAGAGCCCACTCTGCCGGAGATAGATGAGTTATTCATTCAGAAGTTCGGTGTTCAGGAAGGCACTGTTGAGGCTTTTCGTGCAGAATTAATGCGCAATCTTGAGCGTGAAATGAAGGCAACATTGAGGCAGCGCCAGAAGTCAGATGTGTTGCAAACATTGTATGAAAATAACACTGTTGCCCTACCGCAGGTGATGATTGATGCGGAATTGAAAGAATTGCTAAAACCCTATCAAGAAGCGGCTGAAAAGAAAAATGCAGACGTCGATGATCCAGAAATCGAAAAAACACTGGCTGATGAAGCCAAGCGTCGAGTTGCTCTCAGTTTGATTATCGGGAAGATTACTGCAGATAATAATATTCAGCCTGATTCCGATAAAGTGAAAGACATGATTAGTGAGATTGCTTCGGGCTACGAAGATCCCAGGGCATTGATGGAGTGGTATTATTCAGATAAGACACGATTAAGCCAAATTCAGCAGTTGGCACTGGAAGATCAGGTGATTGAATGGGTGATGAATCAAGCGACAGTCGTTGATCAATCCATCACATTTTCAGAATTGATGGGTGTTGATAATGATGCAGCCTAAGTAACTACTCAGCGTAATCAGTAACTGCTTAGATTGCCCTTATTTTGTCCAAGAGCAAGGTGAAAGCGCGGAGTTTACAGGTGTAAATGAGCACTTTCAACGAAGCTATTGGATAAAATAGAGGGTAAGCTGAGTAGTTACCAGCCTAATAACACAGGAGAAAACAATAGTATGTGGTCACAATTATCTGCATCACAACACTCTGCAGGAATCGAAGCGGCACTTGTGCCAATGGTTGTTGAACAAACACCCAGAGGCGAGCGCTCATATGACATTTTTTCCAGGTTACTCAAGGAACGAGTGATTTTTCTGGTCGGTCAGGTTGAAGAGCATATGGCCAATCTGATTGTTGCGCAGATGTTGTTTTTGGAATCTGAAAATCCCGATAAGGATATCCACTTGTATGTTAATTCGCCAGGTGGCTCTGTGACAGCAGGGATGGCAATCTACGATACCATGCAATTTATCAAGCCAGATGTAAGCACCATGTGTATGGGACAAGCTTGTAGTATGGGGGCTTTTCTATTAGCTGGTGGTGCCAAAAACAAACGCTATTGCTTACCTAATTCGCGGATGATGATTCATCAGCCTTTGGGTGGTTTTCAAGGGCAGGCAAGTGATATTGATATTCATGCACAAGAGATTTTGAAAATGCGAGATCGTTTGAATGCACTGATGGCAAAGCATACTGGACAGACGCTTGAAAAAATCGCTCAAGATACTGATCGAGACCGATTTATGAGCGCAGAAGAAGCGCGGAATTATGGATTATTGGATGAGGTGCTAGAATCCAGAGCTGCACTTGGTGAGAAGAGTTGATTGCTATCAATTGAGATGATTCTATGTTTGATGTAGCCTTAGGAACGTGCATGGAATAACTTGAACAATTGACTTGTCTTTTTGCTCATCTTCGGTGTTGCGAAAACAGTTACATCGCTCACTATGCGCCTGTTTTCGCGCCTTGAATATGAACAGTAATTTGAC
>JAZGEP010000179.1:0-2919 GCA_036478815.1 Methylococcales bacterium | reverse complement strand
GATGAAATTAAATCCTCACTCCTGATCCTTAATAGCTCTAAACCCATTGGTAATCGGATAACGCCTGTCGCGCCCGAAAGCGCGCGGAGTAATACGAATTCCGGGAGGCGCTTGGCGGCGTTTGTATTCGTTTAGATCGACCATTCTGATCACCCGATGGACATCGTTATGGTTGTATCCAGCAGCGATGATTTGATTGGCTGATTGATCCTTTTCTACATAGCATTCCAGTATTGGATCCAGTATTTCGTACGGTGGTAAGCTATCTGAATCTTTTTGATCGGGTGCTAGTTCTGCGCTGGGCGGACGATCAATAACACGTTGTGGAATCGCAGCTGAGAGGCTATTACGATAGTCAGCTAGTTTGAATACCATTAATTTTGGAACATCTTTTAGTGGTGCAAATCCACCAGCCATATCACCGTATAATGTCGCATAACCAACACTCATTTCGCTTTTGTTGCCGGTGGTGAGCAGTAGTTTGCCGCTTTTATTGGAAATGGCCATCAGAATGACACCACGACTACGCGCTTGAAGATTTTCTTCTGTGGTATCGCGTTGCAATCCGCTGAAGCGATCTTGTAATACATCCTGGAAGGCATTCACAGTCGATTCGATTGAGATGACATGATAGTCAACACCAAGTATTTTAGCCTGTTTAGCTGCGTCTGTGACGCTCATATCCGATGTATAATGATACGGCATCATAACAGCTTCAACATTGGCTGAGCCCAACGCATCAGTGGCAAGCGTCAGCGTTAAGGCTGAATCAATACCGCCTGATAAGCCCAGCACCACGCCTTTAAATCCATTCTTGCCAACATAATCACGAATACCCAATACCAAGGCTTTGTATACAGCAGGGACATCATCATACAAGGACTCGCAGCTAGTTTTGTCGACAACCACAACATCATCAATAATCTGCAAATCAATCGGTAACAAAATTTCCTCAAATTCAATGGCACGTGCGACTACGCTACCTGATGCATTCATGGCAAATGATGCGCCATCGAAAACCAGCTCATCTTGTCCGCCAACAAGGTTAACGTAAAGTATTGGTATTTGTGCTGCATGAATACGCTGTCGCACGGCTGTCTCACGGCGTTCAACCTTTGCCATATGATACGGTGAGGCATTGAGATTGAGCATTAATTTAGCGCCTTGTTGTGCAGATGTTTCTACCACGCCGTTAATCCATGCATCTTCACAAATACAAATTCCAGTCGGGATTCCTTGCAGATCAAAAATACAGGTTTGATTTCCTTCTGAGAAATAGCGTTTTTCGTCAAAAACACCATAGTTTGGTAATTGTTGTTTTCTGTATGTTGCAATCACTTCGCCGTTGTAAATAACCGTCGCTGCGTTAAATAATTGCCCTTGATCTGATTCTGGATAACCAACAATAACGTATATATTATCAATCGTTTGTTTTAGTCGAGTTAGCGCTTGCGCGGCTGAAGCTATAAAATCATCTCGCAATAGCAAATCCTCGGGAGGATAGCCAGTAAGCGCCAACTCCGGAAACATAATGGCTGTTGCCTGTAATTGATCACGTGCTTGCAGAGCTGAATCGATTATCCTTTCAGTGTTTCCGTTAACATCTCCAACCAGCAAGTTATTTTGTGCAAGAACAATACGCATATTAGTCATCAATCCATGTCGATAAAAGAGTTTAGGTGGTTTGACGGAATAAAGTTACCAAGATTGCGCAGGATTTTTGTTTCTGACTGAACCATCTCAAAAGGCGCATAGTCATTCTACGCAACGATTGAGATTGCGTTGGTCAGGAGCAAAAAGACAAGCAAGGTTGGTAGCTTTATTTCGTCAAACCACCTTATACCTGGCTCGCATTTGTCACCAACTGGTGAGAAATTGGGCTGGTATTTCATCAATTCAAGTCTGTTGGGTAAGTAATATACTAGTTCCCACAGTTTGCGTCACTGATATTTACTTAGGTAACTGGCAAGAAATAACATACCCATATCGCGTAAGATTTTCGTCTGCCTTCAAATCGCAAAGTAGGATGCATAGCTGGCTATATTACTGAAGTTGTGTAACACCGAAGACAGATAAAAAGATAAGCAAGATGGGTATGTCATTTATTGCGAGTTACTTTAAGAGGCGGTTTTTATATGTAGGCTTGATGACGCTTGCATAATCGAGGTTGATTGAATACACTGGCCCCGGAATACATGAACTTCATCAGCCTATATGGTAACTTACACGGTAGTAGCAGCTTTTTACAGAATCTCATACAGGGCCACTCCTGTGCTCCGTGATACTGGAGCGTCACATGCTGCATTCCCATGCAGAGCATAGTAATTCTTCTATCCATAGTAATGTTGTTAGAGTACATGACTCGCATTTCTCACTAGGAGGCTGTCCGAGAATAGACACGCCCCCAAAAGCCAACGCATGAGCCGGATAAACAGGTAGACATCCAGTATAATAGAAGCAGTCCACCCAAGAAATCGAACTCCATGCCAATTCCATTCAAAGCCCCGCCTCTTGACTATGCCCAGCATCAATTGTTCCCGACCAACGTGTTTGATCTGTTGGCATCGGATCACGACTGCTATTTGTATCAAGACTTATTTGAGCAGCTTGATACCAGCAGTCTGGAGGCAACCTATAGTCCCTTAGGACAACACGCCTATCACCCTCAACTGATCGTCTCGATCTTGATCTATAGCTACAGTCGAGGCGTTTTCAGTTCACGTGAAATAGAACGGCGTTGCAATGAAGATCTGACGTTTATGTTGATTGCCGGGATGCAGTGTCCGAACTTCCGGGTGCTGAGTGATTTTCGCAAGGACAATGCCGAGTTTTTCCACAGCTGTTTCAAGCAGACCGTCCAGCTTGCCATGGAACTCGAACTGGCGAGTCTGGGACATATCAGCCTGGACGGATCGAAGT
>JAZGEP010000178.1:0-4696 GCA_036478815.1 Methylococcales bacterium | reverse complement strand
GTAACATGATGAGCGGAACAGTGGGTGTCGGTAGCTTAAAACTGGCAACGACACCTACTCGCTGGTTAAGAAAGAGAACTGCGATTCCTGGTGCTGCCAGCGCCACCTACTAGTTCGGCTTCACCGATGGGGGATCAATATTAGTTTTTCTTTTTAAAACCTAAAAAAACCGGGGCCTAAAATTAACGGTCGTTAAGTATTATGTCCCCTGTGTTTGTGCTGAATTCCGGTGGTTGTTCGTCGAACTATTGATTAACAGGAAGTTTTAACCATTCTGTTGAGGTATTGATTGGTACTGATAGCGTTTTTAAAAATGCTGCTATGTTTTCTAAATCTTTAGTAGACAAGTCAAGTTTACTAATTTCGTGGATCCTTTGAGTTTTGTCTGGAGGGTTTTGGTAATGCTTGAGTACTTCCAGCAGTGATGCAAAACGACCATCATGCATATAAGGTGCAGTGTTATGCACGTTTCTTAAGGAAGGGACTTTAAATGCCCCATTCATTAATGCACCAATCTCGTGTCGATTAATGTATAACAAATGATCACATTGCTCTTGTGGTGTATCACTGTAACGTCCCTGGCAATTAAATTCATCCAATAATACCGACTGTATTCCGAGAATCCTTCCCACGTCTTGAGATTGATCAGCATTAAGTCCGGTTCCGATGTTATGAAAACTCTGATTGGTTAGTAAAGGGCCGTTATGGCAAGTCAGGCATTGTGTATCCCCGCCGATAAATAGCTTCATTCCTGTTTGTTGTTGAGGTGTTAATAGTGATTGAGCGTTCTCGTTGCCCTGGTTTAATAGGGTTTCAATATAGCGATCAAAAAGCGCAGCTGTGGGTAGTAATTTTCTTTCATAAGCGGCAATCGCTTTACCTATATTAGCGAAGGCAGTATTAATGGCACGTTTATCTCGGGGCGGAATGGACTTCCAGGCTGATTTTTCGTCGTCATCACCAATCGGACTCGCCGCTTTGACACTTGATGTGTTTTGCGTAATCCACTCAGGCAGAGGATCAAAAAGTTGCTGATACGCCTTGTGGTAACCCGGTTGTGTAGCAATAATCTTTAACACTTCGACCCGGGTTATCCCCATTTCTTGCGCTGCTTCAAATGGTGTAAGTGCTTGCGCCCAGAGGCTGTCACGCCGGCCATCCCAATAAAACCAGTGATTATATGCAACACCGATTAAGCTTGGAGCATTGCGACTGACTTTTGACAAGCCTGTCGATTGCTTTTTACTATCTGTAAAATGTCGCCCAGGTTGATGGCAAGTTGCACAGGATACTTGTTGATTACGACTAAAACCTGGATCAAAAAATATTTTATGGCCGAATCTAGCCGCTTGAAGATTATCAGCCATTGCGTTAGATGGATCTGACGGCAGTGTTGGAATAGAACCGATCCACAAACTTTTTAACACGGCCAGCTCAGCATCGCTCCATCCAGAACTTTGTTCAATCGTGTCAGCACCCACCAAAATCTTGAATATTAGCTGATCCCAACCGTTATCATCTAAACATTTAAAGCGCAATTGCCATACGCCTTCCATGTGAAACTGGAGACCTTCAATCAAATATTCTCCGTTTCCCTGATAACGCGTAATCGCTGGTTGGGTTGGCAAGCCATGTTGATGCCGGGGCATGCCTCCGTTAATAAGAATTTCCAGCGGTTGAACCGGATCACCGTCAACTTTAGTGATCTTAACTGTCCAGCTATGAAGTTTATTCAGGGGGATTGGAAACACTTGCGATCGGATTGTAAACTGCAAGCGCCCACTATCAGTTAATTTCGTCAGTGGATAGTAGTTTTGTTCAGACTTTGATTCAACCAGGCTTGGCAGAATCGAGCCTACAATGAGTACCATTAACATCAGGTTTTTGATCAATCCAACTATCATCTTACAAAAGACTGTTCAAGCCTGAAGCTTTAGAAATGAAGCCATAATTTATAACAACGGCACTTATAAGCAATGATGAGAGGAATAACCGTTTTTCGGGAATTCAAGCTACTCTTACATTGGGCCTCACACAATCTTTTTTTGTCAGTAATAAACAATGCAGGAGAACTTGTTTGGTGTGAGATTGTATGGGTAGATTTAGCGTCTTTTGACAACGCTATGATCGAGTGGCTGGGGAAGATGCACCCGCAAGTCGAACACTGCGAGTGCAATCTTATGTTAATGGTTGCTTGAATTTTTATCGTCTAACGCGAATTAACTCTCCAACCGATGGGATACCTTCAGTATTGATAGCAAATAACCAATAATTTCCCGCTATCAAAACATTGGGATTATCGTTCATTGCCAATTCGTATTGATTCTCGCCAACCGCCTGGAAATCAACAGGTATATAGCGTTGATCGGTATTGATACTGTGAGTCACACTTGATAGGCGAATCATACTAAAACGTGAGATATTACCGGAGGCTGATACATTAATAAATTGTCCAGCTTGAGTACTGCCAGGATTCGAGGTAATAGCGGGTCTGACAGCCGCAGTTCCATCAGTATTAAATAAATAAGGTGGTGAAAAAATTTCACCATCTTGATGATTGGCTGAACAATTACCACACAAACCACCACCCGCCGACAAAACTCTTCCATCTTCCATTAATAAAGCGAGCGAATGATAATTTCTAGGAATTACCATATTAGCCATCGCTCGCCATTGGCCGGTTTGAGGATTCCATATTTCTGGAGTAAATGCAGAACCTGAATCGCTGAATAAAATTCCGCTGCTGTTCCCACCAATGACGAGCACTTCACCCGTTGGCAACATGACGGAGTTATGATTAACCCTGGAGAACTGCATTGATTGAGTTGACGATACTACCGGAGAAGTACCGCTAATGTTGATAGTCATGGCAGTTGGCGTTGAAGGAGGTGTTAAGCGTCGATCATTACCACCAGTGACTAGCAGTTTTCCGACATCATACATAACTGAGCTGCCAAACTGACGATGTCTATCTCCATTTAATCGTGTCCCAGCATTAACCACGTTTCCGCTTCCTGCTGTATCAAACCAGTGCATGGTCTGGGTTGGCCCAGAATGAAACACTCGACCATCTGGAGCAACGTGCATAAACGCGTACCATTGAGCAGTTGTGCTGTCGTTAGCAGCATTCGTATTGGCAGTATTTTGCTCATTCAATAAGTCACCCATACTAGCACCCGGCACATCCGTCCACCCGGAAACTGGTGAATAAACTTCAGGGGAATTATTAGCACCTTTGGCAAATGTCGAAAATACCTCGCTATTCGGTAAGGTTAAATTAGTGCCATACCAACGCTGTTGATTCATCAAAGAAGCGGCTGACCAACTCAACGAATTAGTTCTGAACACACTTGTATTTCGTAACTGAGGATTGCCGCCAGAGGCAAGTATTGTTCCATCTTCCAGTATCGAAATACCAGCACAAAACATGTCATGACTGGGGTTATTGGTGGTTTCAAAACTATTGTTAGCGGGATTAAAAATAGCCGAATGGGTAAATTGATCTGCAACAGGAAATGCTGTTGTTTCATTGGAGGCCCAGGTTAAAATCCGTCCATCTGGGAGATTAGCTGCTGATACTGCAATATGTGGCCAACCAATAACATTGCTCCACTGACCCTTAATTGCAGTACTGTTAGGATCGTCAACAGGATCTACTGGATCATCATTAATATCGACTAACATCCATTTCTGATTATTGGCATTTAACCAATCCCATTGATGAATATCAGCTCCATTAGCAGTGGAGATACCCTCAACATCGACAACTCTATTGCTGTGCTGAATTGTCAGAGAATAGGTGTTATTCCCTTCAGAATTTAATTTAAATTGTTGGTTGAGACCACCATGACAAGGCCATTGGATCAGGCTGGCAGCATTTTCAGTTGACCCGCCAGATACATCAAGGCATTGATCGCTATGTTCAAATTGAATCGTGTACACATCTGGTTTGTTTGCTACAGGAATAAAAGTCAATCTTTGTTGATCAACATCTGCACAATCCCATTGTTGAACATTTGCCCCGTTGGCGTTTGACCCGCCCACAACATCAAGACATTTTCCGCTATTAATTGATTGAACCGCAGTAGTAAACTCATCGCTGGTTATGGGATCACCAATAACAGGGTCAACTGAATTGGATAACACCCATTTCTGATTGTTGGCATTTAACCAATCCCATTGATGAATATCAGCTCCATTAGCAGTGGAGATACCTTCTACATCGACTACTTTATTGCTGTGCTGAATTATCAGAGAATAGGTGTTATTACCTACAGAATTTAATTTAAATTGCTGATTGGCGAGGCCATGACAAGGCCATTGGATCAGGCTGGCAGCATTTTCAGTTGATCCGCCAGATACATCAAGACATTGGCCACTATGTCCAAATTGTATCGTGTATACCTCTGGTTTGTTTGCTACAGGAATAAAAGTCAAAGTTTGTTGACCAACATCGACACAGTCCCATTGTTGAACATTTGCGCCGTTGGCGTTTGATCCTCCTGCAACATCAAGACATTTTCCACTATTAACTGATTGAACCGCAGTAGTAAACGCATCACTGGTTGTTGGATCATCAATAACAGGGTCAATTGGATTGGATAACACCCATTTCTGATTGTTGGCATTTAACCAATTCCATTGATGAATATCAGCTCCATTAGAAGTAGAGATACCCTCAACATCGACTACTTTA
>JAZGEP010000177.1:0-19366 GCA_036478815.1 Methylococcales bacterium | reverse complement strand
AAGCATGCCGCCAGCGTTCAATCTGAGCCATGATCAAACTCTTCAGTTTAAGACTTACTTATACTAAATTGTTCGAAAACTCGATTGCTGACGTTTCTTTCATTTAATGAATTAACGTAAGTTCTCGTGCTTTCAGTCTCCTGAATTGCTCGAGCACCCACATCAATGATTCCAGTTTGTTAAAGAACTCAGGCCAACACGTCCATGCCAACCGCTTTGCCGTACTACAAAATTACTGCACCGCAAAGACAGTCAATTATAGAAACCATTTGCCTTACCGTCAAGTGGTTTTTGGACAAACCAGCCAACTATTTACAATTTTGATATATTCTTCAGTGATTCTCGCCAGACTCTTCTTCAAAATCATCCAAACCTGTTCCTATTTCATCCGGGTCTGGCCAACGCGGATGACTAAACAATGGCAGACAAAGCTTGATATCCATTCGCACATCGTTAAGCTCAATATCTTCCAACATGTCTTGGCTAATGTGCATCAATGGAGGAGAAAGGTCTGGATGTTCATACGAAACATAGGCTTGTAGATAATCTTTTTCTTCTTCATTGTAATTCGCTGAAAAACGCATCGCTCGCAAACCGTTTTCAAAGGATTGGACTGCCTCTTCATTTCTTCCCAAACCGTGCAATACATGAGCGCGTAACAGCGCATAATCAGTATAAATACCACCGAGTGGCTGCGCATCGCTGCTAGTCATTTTTACGATCTTATCTAAACGCTTGAGCGACTGGCTATATTCTCTCTTATGACTCTGTGTTTGAGCCTTGAGCCAGTGCACACCTATGAATGGCGCAAACCAAAAACTTTTTTTAAATATTCTCATAGCAATCATTCTTCCCAGTCTTTACTGAAGCACTAACAAGCATTAGGCTCAGACATTTATACAATAAATCTGCAAGAGCAGAAAACAAACACAACCATCAGGACAGTAACTTCAACCCCACAGGTAATGACTCTCCACATAACATGCGCTGATCCGATGCATCCAACTCAATCACCTGCTCAACCATACTTATCCAGGTTTGTGGCGCTTTGATTTGCTGCAATCGCTCTATGATCGCCTGACTTAATTGAGGTGCAATATCTCTTGCTCGATCACCACTTTTTCTTGCCATTAACGCCGCTGCGAAAGCAATTGGCGAGTCTTTTTTCCATGCCGCATCCAACACTCGCTGCAGCCATTTCTCTACAACATCGACAGGAACAACCGTATGTGCACTGCCATAAAATGGTATACGCGCCCCTATTCTTCCTAATGCCCACCATGATTGCACTGACTCACTGGGCTTATTCAATCGTTTCAACAACCAGTTGCCAACTTTTACTTTTTCAGCAACCGGCAAATGCTCGAAGACAGCAACCATGCGCACCATCTCGTCATAGCCATGCTTTTGACCAATCGCAGCTGTTTTACCCTGCCTTGCACTTGCTGGATCGATATACTTGGCAACATCTTGATACAATTTGAGATGCTGATCTTGATTTAATCCCCCCGCAATTCTGCGCCACATAGTCCACCACTCAGTCCAATGCTGGCTTTCATTCATGTATTGCAATCCTTGTTGATATAAAGCCCACATTTGCTCACAACGCCAATCATCCAAGGGATAACCAAATCCTGGTCGCAAACAGAAACCTGTCAGACTTAACCAAACTCGTTCGTGATGGACTGAACGACGACGATTTTTAGCCCCTGCAAGTAATTCTCCATGCAAGACTCGCAACAACGCGGTATCCCATTCCGATCGTTTCCCTAAAACAGCCTCGAGCTCAGTACGCAGTTGCTTCACTGCTTTTGGTAAAATTTGTTTGGATTTATTACCGAAAACCGTCTGAATAAGCACAATTGCTTCTGGCAAATGCGCATGCGATTCGCCTTCAGATATCACTTGCGCCACAGCATCTCCACGTAACTCGAAATTCAAATTCCAGCGTCGATCTTGGTTTGACTCATCGATACATGAAAGCTCCAGCACTCCCAGTTCATTCAATTCTGCGGACAATGTGACTGTCACTTGGCCTTTTTCTTTTTGTCCAAGCGAGGCAGCCAAAGGTGGCAAGCTGTGAAAATCATCCCCTGAAACGTCGATCAGCTGCCCAGCTTTATAGTCATGATCATCTGTGGTAGAGACTAAATGAAAGCGCACTGGAAGCCCCAGCTGTAATGCAAACGTGCGGTTTTCCAATAATAGCAAGCGACTTTCTTCTGTTCCTTTTGGCAACACACAAACACCTTGCTTGTGCTGCTCATTACTTTCAACAACGACAAAAAAGCTACGCGCTGAACCACCGCCAATCCTTAAATGCTTGCCTTGACGCGCCAACCCATAAGCGACCGCACCGAATGCAACCGCTAACTCAGGCTGTTGATTTTTTAAATGAATAACATCTAGTTGAGTCCAGTCACCGATACTGTTTAACAGTTTTTTGGAAATAATCGGACTTTTAAAAACACCTCCATTGAGCAATACGGCATGCGGAACCGGGTTCGCAGCTTCATCCCCCAAAGCCTTGCACACTGAATGCTGATGTTTTTGTAAAAATTCTGCGATGTGACTTGTGATTGCAGGATCACTGGCATACGGCAAACCAAATTCTACCACGCCGGAGCGATGACGTTGCGGGCGATCCCGAAGAGAAACCTGAGGAAAAAATCCGTCGACAACGATTTGCCTGACCTCTTCTCTGGACAAGACTGTGGAACGTGCTTTGCCGATTAACTGACTGCCAGAACCAAGCAAAGTGATGGTTGATTCAATGGGAGCATCATCATGCAACAATCGTTCTTTAGCAATGCGGCATTGTTCTATCAGCTGATACAAATCGGCTATTTTTAATGGTTGATCGGGCGATATACGTTGCTCGGCGAGACGCGCCAAAGCCAAGTCAATGTTATCACCACCCAGCATCAAGTGGTCACCAACCCCAATTCTAACCAGTTCAGGCTGTCCTCCTGGTTGCTCGCGATTAGGCTGAACCTGTATCAAGGTGAAATCTGTCGTACCGCCACCCACATCACAGACCATTAATAACCGTACATCCGCTAATTGGGCAGCAAGATTTTTTTGATTTTGATAAGTCCAGTGGTAACAGGCTGCCAGTGGTTCTTCCAATAGATGAACTTTTGGAAAACCAGCAATATGCGCCGCTCGCAATGTATATTGCCTGGCAGCTTCGTCAAACGAGGCAGGAATAGTTAAAACAACATCTTGCTGCTCAATCGGTGCATCCGGAAAATGTAAATTCCATGCGCATCGCAGATGATTAAGATAGCTGGCGCTGGCTATGACCGGTGAAACTTTTGGAATATCATCTGCCGAACCCCACGGCAAAATATTTGCAGTGCGATCAACTGCATCATTCGATAACCAGCTTTTGGCACTGGTAACCAAGCGACCGTGACTTTTAGCACCAAGTGTGCGAGCCCATTGACCAACGATTGATTGCTCAATCGGATCACCGAATGATTGTTTCTGCCAAGGCAAAACACAGTCTGAATCTAATAGTTCATCCTGAGACGGATGATAACGGACTGAGGGTAACAGTGGCTGCGCCGAAACTTCTCCCGTCGCAACCAATTGATCAATTGAAAAAAGCTGGATGCCTTGCTGTGGCTGTTGCGTATCCAACCAGGCAATCGCGGTGTGGGTTGTACCTAAATCGATACCGACCAGATAACGAGGTGGATTGTCAGAATTCTCTTTTGCCATTCAGAATCAAATCAATGTTTACCAAACAAGTTGCCAAAACGACTTGGTTTGTTTGACTCACCATCTGATTGGTCATCGTACTCTGATGCAGCGCTCTCATCGTGCAATTCATCATCGACATTAGCAACTTGATGATCATCTGATTCAAATTTAACAGGCGAGTCATCATCTGTTACAGAATCAGTATTCTGCTCACCATCATTGCTATAATTAGTATCATCACCTGCGCGTACATCGTATTCGATTTTCCAGCGTTGATCACCATCAACAGCAACAGCATCTAATCTGAGCGTTCCGGTTTCTGTGACAGCAGCAGCCAGCGTGACCGGAACCACTTCACCGGCAGCATAGCCTTCAACAGGCAAGGTGATTTCAATTTCATCTAATTCATCAAGCTCATCAGCAGACCAATGATCCAGACGCACACCGACTTGATCTTCGCGTCGCACTGTTGAATTGAAAAAACGAAAACGTACCGGCTCACCAACTACAACACCGCATTCATATGGTGGCAGATCCGCATTTGTACCCTCCTCCATGCCAAATGGTGCAATACACAGGGCTTGCAGAGGTGGTGCCATGCCAGGAATTGCTGGCATGGCACTTTCGACTCCGACATAGTAAGACGCCGCAGTACCACCGCGGATGCGTACGCCTTTGCCTTGCCGTACATAACCATAATAAGAACCGCCTTTTGCAACCGCCAGATCCAAATCAGCGCCTGTCAGTAAACGCGCTGGTTCGGTGTTATCAGCAACCAGCCAATCATTTAAAACACTCATTAGCCGATTGGCAATCGGTTCGGCTTTAAACACACCGCCATTAAATAACACGGCTGTTGGATGCATAAATTGTGCTCCATCTGGCATACTCAGACCATGCTCTGTCGCTGCATCCAGTTGGCGGCTGAGAAAATGCGCCAGATGAACAGTGATACGTGCATCCTGAGCATACGGCAATGCAATTGTTGTCAATCCTGCACGCGCTTGTTTCACAGGCATTTCACTAACACCAACAACAGGTAAAAAGCCGTCAACCAACACTCTGTTGACATCATCTCGCGTTAATGAGGTGCGCAAGGTTCCACCGATCAGCGATGAACCTCGGCTAGCAACCACTAAAGGGATATCATCAATAGATTGATCAGTGAATAGTGTTTCTTTGGCATCTCGACAAGCATGAGTGAGTGCTTGAATTTGCCACGCTTCCAATTGATTGCCTTCGGCTTCCAATTTAGCTTTCGCAGTATACGCAAGCGCCAAATCCATGTTATCGCCACCCAGCAAAATATGCTCGCCAACTGCAATACGGTTGAGCGCCAAATTACCATCATCCTCAGTCACTGAAATGAGTGACAAATCGGTGGTACCGCCGCCAACATCAATGACTAGAATAATATCGCCAACATTGACTTGTTCTCGCCAGGCTCCGCCGGTTTGTTGTAACCAACTGTACAGCGCCGATTGTGGCTCTTCCAATAACACTGCATGCTCTAAACCAACGTGGCGGGCTGCGTCAGCAGTTAGTTCACGTGCAGCAGGATCAAAAGAAGCCGGAACTGTAATCACCAGATCTTGCTGATCGAGTGGGTATTCACCATATTGATCATTCCAAGCATCACGTAAATGCTCAAGATAGTGCACAGTGGCATCAAATGGTGAAATGCGTGAGACTTCTTCAGGTGAATCAACAGGGAGAATCGCAGATCGACAATTCACTCCAGCATGACACAACCAGCTTTTCGCACTGGAAACCAGACGAATCGGTGTTTTACTTCCCAGCTGTCTGGCAATTGCGCCAACAATAGCCTGGGGCGAATCAGTCCAGGGCAAGATTAAATCGCCTTCAGGTAATTCGTCTGGATGAGCTTGATAAATAAACGATGGTAGTTGATCGTCCGATTGAATAACGCCAGGAATGACCAATTGGGGAATCGCTAATACTTGATGTTCGGTTTTTTCTCCATCACTGAGTTGAAGATCCACAGAGGATAAAACACAATGTGTTGTTCCCAAATCAATACCAACCGCATAACGATGCACATCAGTCTGTTGTGTATCACTCATAGCTCAATCTCTGCTGGAGCAAGCACTTTTACATCATGATCAGGAGCCAGTTTTGGCAAATCAACTTTAATCACACGCCAACCACGGTGCAGCAAAGTTCCGGTAAATGGTGGCTTACCAACAATGTTACCGGTAATACGATTTTCAGCTGGATTAAAGCCTTTTTGCAAGGTAATTCGGCTATTCTCTTGATCAGTTCTCACTGGAGCCACTTCAAAATGATGCTTGAGTACTTTGGAACAACCTTCATGGACAACACGGGCTGCAGCACCAATTTCAGTATCAGAATATTTGCTGACATCTTCACTAACAAAGTCTAGAAAACGCGCTTCTTGTTGAAATAAACCCAGCAACTGCAATGCCGCATCGGGTTTTGCCTCTGTCAGTTTTGTGGTTGCTGGTTTCACTTTTTCTGGTTCTGGTTCTGGCAACAAATTTGAGACTTCACCCAGCTCTGCGATATCGGTGACAGCAGCTGTTTGATGTGCAATTGCTTTTTTGTCACGTTTTAGTAAACGCAACATAATGATGAAGAGTAATGCCACCAGAAACAATGACAGCATCAACAGCAAGCAAAGCAGTGCAATATGCAGCGCATCCAGCGTTGTCGGAATTAAATTAATATCGAGTTTTAAATCATTTATTGGCATTTTCAGTTAACCTGTTTATTCTATTGCTTTGGAGGGGACTTGTGTTGCAGATTGCTCTTGTTCGCGTCTACTTTGTGCAAACATTAATACACGCAGAATATTTGGCGTTGAGCGACTGCGTTTTGTGCTGATATAACGCTCAGTCACCTGACTTGGAATATCTTCTGCCTTGAACGCTTCTCGTATTGGGTTGAATTCAGACTCACACGCTTTGATGATCTCCCCAGATGATTGTCGAACATGCATATCAACATTCACATATCGCTTGATCTGTTCTGTTAAACAAACTTGATATTGTTGCGATGCTGCCCTGGAAATCAGTATTGCTTCTGCCGAAATAGCAGGATTGTGCTCAAACGCTGTGGATGAATCCACTGTTTTTTCTGGCTTGTGCGCACAACCAGACAATACCGCAACAGCCAAACAAGCAACGAAACGCAACATAGAACAACCTCATAGAAGCATAATTTAGTGAACCGTCTATTGTACGACAGATTGTCAAGCAGGTGAATCTGTGATTCTGTTTTGATACGAGTTAACTACTTTTTCGATGAAATCAAAGCATACGTTATGCTCACTTTTCGGGTAGATTGAATTACCAATGGTTATTTGCCAACAGCATACTCTGGTTGATTTATTTGACAGCAACGATAGTGGTAATTATCCATCGAGCCGAAATTTGCACAAATACACCAACCTGCTTGTAAACAGCCCAATCAGATAATGAAATCAACTCCTCTATTATCGATTATCATCCCGACATGGAATGAGAGCAGCTGTATCGATACGATACTGACACTCTTGCAACCCATCAGGCAATGGGCTGAAATTATAGTAGTGGATGCTGGTAGTGAGGATTCAACTCAAAACCTGGCTCGCCCTCTGGCAGATCTTGTCATCACCTCAAAAAAAGGTCGCGCTGTGCAAATGAATACCGGCGCCAACCGTGCCAGTGGAGACTATCTACTGTTTCTACATGCAGATACTCAGATGCCTCTAGCGACACAATCAGCGCTATTCATTACACTAAAAAGCACACCTGTTTGGGGACGTTTTGACATTGTTCTGTCTGGACAAACCACCATCCTTCAAATAGTCGCAATATTCATGAACTGGCGCTCCCGGCTTACCGGCATTGCAACCGGAGATCAGGGCATTTTTGTACAACAATCCCAATTTGCAGCAATTGGCCAGTTCCCGAGGATCGCCTTGATGGAAGATATTGCAATCTGCAAGAAACTCCGCAAAGTGAGTCGCCCAATGTGTATTTCCCAACCATTAATCACATCTAGTCGACGCTGGGAGTCGGCAGGCAGCATGGCTACGATTATGTTAATGTGGCGCTTACGTTTACAATATTTTTTCGGCACTGACCCAGAAAAGTTGGCACGTATTTATCAATCTCACAACTCATAGTACATACTCATGACTGAAGAACAAGCTGCAATCATTCGTTTAAGTGTTTTCATTGTGATTATTTGCAGTCTGCTCATCGCTGAATGGCGATGGCCGTTTCGCCGTTACCCAGCGTCAAAACTAAAACGCTTAGTCGACAATCTTGGCTTGATGTTCATCAGCTCAGCCAGTCAGCGCCTATTGAGTGCAGGTGGTGCGTTCGCAGTTGCTGTTTGGGCAATGCAACACAATTATGGTTTATTCAATTATCTGCCATTGCCAAAATGGCTGGAAATCAGCTTAACATTGTTAATACTGGATTTCGCAATTTACCTGCAACATATTATCTTTCACAAAGTTCGCTGGTTATGGCGAATTCACCGCGTACATCATAGCGATATCGGCTTTGATTGCACCACAGCAGTTCGCTTTCACTTTATCGAAATCGTATTATCCACGCTCTATAAAATGATTCTGGTAATTGCAATTGGGGCACCTGCGATTGCTGTTGTCACGTTTGAAATATTACTCAATGGCTTTGCCCTGTTCAATCATTCAAATATCCATTTTCGACCATCACTGGACAACTGGTTAAGGTATTTTGTAATCACCCCGGATATGCATCGTATCCATCATTCCAGGATCTGGCAAGAAACTAACAGTAACTACGGATTCTCTATCCCTTGGTGGGACAAGCTATGCGGAACCTATACTGCTAATCCAAAACTGGGTCAACGTGAGCTACAAATCGGCTTACCAGATCAACCTGACTTCAAACCTCCAGGCTTGATCGGCTTGTTACTCCTCCCCTTTCAAGCTAAACGGTGAATTATCAATTTCCCGACAGCTTACTCATCATCATGGCTAAAGTGCCGATTGCAGGCAGAGCCAAAACGCGTTTAATACCAGCACTAGGAGCCGCTAAAGCCGCTCGATTACACGCAAATCTAGTAGAATTCACCCTGAACAAGCATCGTCATGCTCGAGTTTGTCCAGTTCAGCTCTGCTGCTCTCCCGACCCTCGCCATGTATTTTTTCAATCTCAGAAACAACCCGGCATTCAATTGACAACACAATCGAAGGGGGATCTTGGATTGCGCATGTATTTTGCCATGCAACAAGCTCTCTCAAACGCAAGATCAATCGTGTTAATTGGTACAGACTGCCCTGACTTGCAACCAAAACAGATTACTCAGGGATTACAATTTCTTGAAAGTGGACACAATGCGGTGCTTGGTCCAGCAGATGATGGTGGATATTATCTTATTGGGCTAAACCATGCGAGTCTGGCATTGTTCACTAATATTGCATGGGGAAAACCAACCGTGTTAAAGCAAACACGACAGAAACTGCAAGCATTAAATTGGAAATGGGAAGAGCTTGAAAGCTTGAGAGATATTGATCGTCCAGCTGATCTTAATTCGGGAAAATATCAACGCGCAATCTGGAGAAAAATTTGACTGGAAGAAGTTTCGTAAGGTTTCTGCCTGCTGAATGCATAACAAAACTGTAGCTATTTAGGTTAACCCTTCATTGATTCAAAAAACTCAGCATTGGTATTGGTATCTTTAAGCTTACCGAGCAAGAATTCAATTGCTGCCATATCATCCATTGAATGCAGAATCTTACGCAAAATCCAGCATTTTTGTAAATCATCAGGATCCATCAGGTAATCTTCACGCCGAGTGCTGGATCGACTGACATTAATTGCTGGATACACACGTTTTTCTGCAAACTTTCGTTCCAAATGCAATTCACTATTGCCTGTACCTTTAAACTCTTCAAAGATGACTTCATCCATACGCGAACCGGTATCAACCAGTGCCGTAGCAATGATGGTCAGGCTACCACCTTCCTCAATATTTCTCGCTGCACCGAAAAAACGCTTGGGACGTTCCAGCGCATTGGCATCAACACCACCGGTTAACAATTTTCCTGAGGATGGAATTACAGTGTTGTAAGCGCGTGCCAAGCGGGTAATCGAATCCAGCAAAATCACCACATCATGTTTATGTTCAATTAATCTCTTGGCTTTTTCGATCACCATTTCTGCAACTTGCACATGACGCGATGCTGGCTCATCAAAAGTACTGGAAACCACTTCACCACGCACCGAACGCTTCATTTCAGTAACTTCTTCAGGTCGCTCGTCGATCAGTAACACGATTAAATGCACTTCAGGATTATTCTCTGCAATTGACTGTGCCAAATTCTGCAAAATAATAGTTTTTCCCGCTTTCGGCGGGGAAACAATCAAACCGCGCTGGCCTTTTCCAATCGGTGCTACAAGATCAACAACGCGTGCAGTCAAATCCTCAGTAGTACCATTACCCTGCTCCAGCACAAAACGCTTGGTAGGAAACAAGGGGGTAAGATTGGAAAACAGTATTTTATGCTTTGCGTTTTCAGGCGCTTCAAAGTTAATCTGCTCAACCTTAAGCATGGCAAAATAACGCTCACTATCTTTTGGTGGGCGTATTTTCCCCGAAACCGTGTCTCCAGTCCTCAGTGCAAAGCGTCTGATTTGACTTGGCGAGACATAAATATCATCAGGACCCGCCAAAAATGAGCTATCAGGCGACCTGAGAAACCCGAACCCATCTTGCAGAATTTCAAGAACCCCATCACCGTAAATGCCTTCGCCACTTTTAGCATGTTTTTTGAGGATACTAAAAATCAGGTCTTGCTTGCGGGCTCGCGAAACATTTTCAATGCCGAGCGACTCAGCCAGTGCAGTCAATTCAGCGACAGGTTTAGGTTTTAGATCAGTTAGGTTCATAGAAGGGTGAAGCAGTAAAGATAGATGTTAATCGTCCTGTAAGTATCAGGACCAGGAAGAAAAGTAGAATTTAACGCTTAAGTATAGAACTGGGATTTTGTTTGGCGTTGGATTGCACCTGACACGGCACAATGTTTTACGAGCAATTAGGCGACTTAGAAACGTCTGCTATGCGTTAAAGTTAGCACAACAAACCCAGCTCGTCCACAAAGATTGAACGAGCTGTTCAAATTTTTACAAATTAGCGTCCAGAAATTCTTTCAATTGACCTTTGGTTAAAGCACCCACTTTTGTTGCTTCTACCTCGCCGTCTTTAAACAGCATCAGCGTTGGAATACCTCTGACTCCATAATGCTGTGGCGTATTATTATTGTCATCGATATTCATCTTCACCACTGAAATCTGATCACCATACTCGCTAGCAACTTCATCCAGAATCGGCGCAATCATTTTGCATGGACCACACCACTCTGCCCAATAGTCAACCAAAACAGGTTTTTCTGATTTTAATACTGTGTCTTCAAACTCATCATCTGAGACAGGTTTCGTATTTGCGCTCACTCGAGACTCCATTTTTATTGATTCAAACAGAAATTTCTGCCAGCTGCTCTGCAATGTACAGTAGAGACAACCTGAGCAGAATCTGACTTCCAACGATTTTAGCACCTCCTCTTCAAACTGAAAAGAGGATATACTAATCACCAAATTGCTTTAAAATAAACATCATCCGTGAAACAGGTTAAAAAAGTCAACATAAATCCAAGTATAATCATAACTTCTCAGCAAACACCAGTGACTTCTCAAATGACCTCTGATTGGTTCGAGTACAAAGGAAAAACGTGGAGTTTACAGAGGTAGATGAGTGTTTCAGACGCAATTATCGAGTCAATTTGAGGACAAACTGAGTAGTTACGTATACGCATAATGAAGCAACCCTGACATACAATTGATGATTATCTGCTGACTTGTTAACCGCTTTTACGAGTCAGCCTCCTGATTCTTAGGAGCGAGGATTGAATACTATCCGAATCTTGACATATCTTTTTTCCGTCTTCATCGTTGTAGAAGCAGTTACGTAACCAGCCAGGAGGCTGTCCGAGAATAGAAAGCCTACTGCGGAAAAGCGGATTTTGGCCCCTTTTTCCGATTAAATTCGTTCAATACCGCAAGTATTCGCCTCATTATAATCAAAAAAATGGACTCAAAACCGCTTTCCCTCGCTACGGCTTCTATTCTCGGACAACCTCCTAGTGCTCCGTCAATCTAATGTTGACGGAGCACTAGTAGTCTTTCAATGTTATATTGCCTAATAACAAGTCGATTTCCACATCAATTAACATCTGACAACCGAACAATGAATTTCCTTTTAATAGGCACTCTCAACACTCTCAATGAAATATTGACTATTTATGAGAAAGTACTTTAATATTAGGCAATATCACATTGAAAGACTACTAGGAGTCTTTCAATGTGATATTGCTGGGTATATGGAGTTGAAAAGTGGTTAGCTGCTAGGCGCACGAGAGCAGGACTAGCAGGCTAATCCAAACGAGTGCAACAACGCAGATGATCATTTATCGGCTTTCTATACTCAGCAATATCACATTGAAAGACTACTAGTAGAATACGATTACTATCTCACCAGTGTTATCTAACAGTACATGCGAAAAAAACCTGTAGTTCTGAATAAAAAACTCTTTGCTACATCCAAACTGTTTCATATTGAACAACTAGAACTGCAATTCAGCAATCAAGTTATTTGTCATTATGAACGTTTGTGCAGTACACATTCACCCGGCTCAGTAATGATTGTTCCCTTGATTGATCATGGAACAGTGATTCTGGTCAGAGAATATTGTGCGGGAGTTGAGCGCTATGAACTTGGATTACCCAAAGGTCGCATTGAATCCGGCGAAACACTCTACCAGGCAGCCAATCGAGAACTACAGGAAGAAGCAGGGTTTGGAGCCTGTAATTTGAAACATATCGCGCCTTTAACACTGGCGCCAGCCTATATGTCGCATAGCATTGATGTGGTCATCGCATGGAATTTATTCGAACAACGCTTGCAGGGAGATGAGCCCGAACAACTCGATGTTGTTCTCTGGCCGCTTGCAGATATCAAATCACTAATCACTAGCGGTGAATGCACAGAAGCCCGTACTATCGCTGCATTATACTTAACCCTGGAACAGGTCGACGAGGTTTTTACTATATGACTGAACTGAATTTACAACAATTACTGCAAGATACCATCAAACTCTCAATCCAGGCCGGTGATGAGATTATTCAAATCTACAATACAGAGTTTGCTATTGAAACCAAAGGCGATCAATCACCTCTGACTACAGCCGATCTGGCATCTCACAATTGTCTTGTTGCTGGTCTTGAAAAACTTTCCCCCAAGTTGCCTGTATTGTCAGAAGAATCTACTCACCTGCCATATAGTGAACGCAAACAGTGGGAAACCTATTGGTTAATTGATCCACTCGATGGCACCAAAGAGTTTATTAAACGTAATGGCGAATTTACTGTAAATGTAGCATTAATCAGAGGCAATCAACCGATACTCGGGGTTGTCTATGTCCCAGTCAGTGGTGTTTGCTATTCTGCAGCTGAAGGATCAGGGGCATGGAAACAACTACCAGATCAACAACCTCAATCCATTTCTGTTCGTAAAGAGGCTAAAACACCGCTTACTGTGGTTGGTAGTCGCTCACACCAAACAGCTGAGCTTGCCGACTATTTGAAGCGGCTAGGGCAACATGAACTGGTTTCAATGGGCAGCTCACTCAAACTATGCCTGGTCGCAGAAGGCAAAGCAGATCTGTATCCACGTATCGGCTTAACCTCTGAATGGGACACCGCAGCCTCCCAGTGTGTTGTTGAGCAAGCAGGCGGGAAAGTCACTGACTTAAATGGACAAATACTCGCTTACAACACCAAAGAAGAATACCTGAATCCGTATTTCTTAGTGTTTGGTGATGATTCTCATGACTGGACAGCTTATACAGCTGATTAATCATTAAGGAATGGGGGTATAGTTTGTACATGCTGGAGCCGGGTATTAATTTGCCTTCAAGACGTGACAACAGACGTAAGGAATAGAAATTAAATAACTTGAAAGTCAACTTACCTTTTTACGCGCCTTCTTCGTTGTGGCAACAGTACATAGCCTACTATACGTCTATTGCCACACCTTAAAGATAAACAAAATGACAAGCAAGATACCGTATATTATGGTATCTTTGCTCCTTACTGTCTGTTACAAGCAGATAATTAGAGTTCCTGCCATTCTTATATTCTCGTCGTGCATGAAACTTTAGCATCCAGTGCCTCAAAAGCCCCTATGCGTAATTAATTTGACGCAGAGAAAGAAGAAAGATAGCTACGTTGGAAAACCTTGGTGTGAAGCAACTACAGTTAAGATCCCTCCCCTTGCTCTCCACAAAAAAAACACACACCCTGAATATTGCAACTTCATCTGCAATGCGTATCTAGCATTCTATAAAGTCGTTTGAATCATTTGAGAAATATTTTGATCTCTCTGAGACAAAGTGGTAACACCTGTTGACTCGCCTTGCATGCCATCCTCTGATTTATTATCCTGCACTTCCAGTGTAGGCTTATACTTCAATATAATTTCAACGGTTTTTTCATGTCCAAAAGAAACTGCATGCATTAATGCTGTTAAACCACGTTTATCTTGAACATTGACATCAGCTCCATTGTTCAACAATAATTCTGCGACAGACAATTGTCCATTTCTGGCTGCCAACATTAATGCCGTAAGACCATTAGTATCGATAGAATCAAAGTCCGCGCCATTTTCCAGTAATATCGTCACTATATTCATATTACCAAGTATGGCTGCGATCATTAGTGGTGTCTGTTTAAAATGATTACGTGTATTGATATCAACCCCTAATTGCAATAGCTCTTTAATTTCTAACATCTTATTATTCCAAACCGCTAAAACAAGCGCAGATTCAATGTTCTCACGATCAAGGCTATGACCTAAGTCTACTTTCGAAATATTACTCGAGCCTTCATTTGAGGAGACATTTTTGATCGAATTCTCAGAAATATTTGGCTTATCATTGACATTTTTGGAATGCCATGGCGAGAAATTTTCAGGCAAACTATCTGTGATATAGTTAAAATGATCTAAAAAATAATACCCACCAATAGCAAGCAACAATATCAACAAACTGGTGAATGACCATATTTTAGGGAAATAACTCTCTCTGGAATGATCAATAATCTGACGGTTATTGTTATCGTCTGGATGTTTTAATAAGTAGCTATCAATTGCTTTTTCCCACTCATCACTTAAATACCGGCTTGTACGCTTAAAACCTAGTTTATTTGTATCAGTGCTTTGCGACATCTCATTTTCGTTGACAGAAAGACTAGTCACTATCGATGTCTCGGAAACTGGTATGGCAGAGAGATAATGATCTTTAGAACTTGAGGTATTATCCGCAATAACTGGTGCTTGTTCCTTATCTACAATTTTTTTGTTGCGCCTCCACAGCTTTAATTTCTGTAACCCTGCAGCTGCTTGATTCACCAGTGCAACATCCAGCATCAAATGATTCCGATTACGCGCCATAAACAAACAAAAGTCACAAAGTTGATTGATTTTAATTGGAATACCCTGACTATGCTTGATCAAAGCATGAATTGATGCTTTATCAAAAGGGCTTTTGCCAACATATCCTGACGCACGACTCAATTGTACTAAATAAGCGTGAATTTCTGCTTCATCCAATGGCTGTAGTCGACAATGCATTGGCTTTATATTGCTATTCTTAAGAAATATCTTAAGAACTGGATTCAGCTTGAATCGCCCTGCAAAAATAACTTTACCTAAGGTATGTTTGCGCCAGCGCAGAATATTACTTAACGCAATCATTGTTTCTACATCAAGCGTTCTAACATTATCGATATACAACACGGGTATTTGCTTGTTTTTAACATCCGCAACCAAGCGTTTACGCAACTCGTTTGGTTTGGTTGAATCCCAGTGCATATCGTATAAATCTGCAAAAGATTGCATAATGATGTCAATGTTTGGCTGACGTTCAGACAACCAGGCTTTGCGAAGAGAAGACTCTGGTTTTCTATACAAACGCTTTAAGATGTGAGTCTTACCAACCCCTTTAACACCTTGCAAAAAAAACACACAGTGATGGTAATTAATCCCATCTGATATTCTCAAAAATGCTTTCTCGTGACTTTTGGCAGGATAAAAACCAGCCACTTCACGTAGGGATTGATCAAAAAATGATGAAAAATCTATATACATAAAACTTAGCCTTTCCACGTCTGGTGGGATAATTTACAACACGATTCAGATGATTTGAGAATCAAGAACAATGTAATTTATACTATATGTTCTCTCTATTTTGTCAGAACATAAGATCGCTGAATACTTTATAATTTACCGTCAAACTACATGTTTTGCCTGCCATTCGTCATTATACTTTACATTGCATACGATTATGATATCCACTATTGATAACCACTGGCTAAATAATGTTAGACACTTACTGTCGCCTAACTGTGACAAACGCACAGATGAAAACGACATATCACTCATTGTGATTCACTGTATCAGTTTACCGCCAAGACAGTATGGCACAGCTTATATTGACCAGTTATTTACGAATTGTCTCAATGCTGATGAACACCAATATTTCAAGGAAATTCACAAATTCAAAGTTTCTTCCCATCTTCTCATCAGTCGTAAAGGCACCATAACACAATATGTACCATTCAATCTTCGTGCCTGGCATGCAGGTCAATCTAGCTATTATGCACGTGCATGTTGTAACGATTTTTCTATCGGAATTGAATTAGAAGGCATTGAAACCGACCTTTATACTGATCATCAATACACGCAGCTTGTTGATGTTATTAGTATTTTATTAAATAATTATACTAAATTATCTGCTAACGATATTACCGGACACAGCGATATCGCGCCAGGGCGAAAACAGGATCCTGGCCCTACCTTTGACTGGCATCGATTGCGTTGTATGTTGGCGAAGAAAACTGAAATTATTTGAGAAAACAATGTCGATAAATAATTTTTTGTCACAACAATAAACTTAAATTATTAGCAAAAGTCTTATCGGGTCAAATGCGACAAATTTATCAAGCAGCAAATATAGTTGAAGCGAGTATAGTCAGAGGATTACTTGAACAAGGTGGAGTTCGAACCTACCTGAACGGTTATTATTTACAAGGAGGGGTTGGAGAATTACCGGCAACAGGCACCGCCTCACTCTGGGTTGATGATCACCAAACCGAGCAAGCACAACAAATTATTGCAGAATACCAGAACTGTCAATCTACTTTTTAGCGGTTGATGATAGAATTGTGTATTTTGCATCGCTTTGTGATGCCCTGACAAAAACCCATGATTAATCTGTCCTCCTCGATTCAATCCCAAGACTGTATAAAAAAATATCCGTAGGGAACGAAGGCTTTTTGAGCCCGTCATTTTTTGATTACATAAAACGTGAATGGAATAGCTAGAGGCTGTCCGAATTTCTTACCTGCCTGATGAGCCATCGCTACATCTTTGAATCCAAATAACTAAGGAACGTGCATCGAATAAATTTAACAATGATGGCGCAGGATTTTTGTTTCTGACGAAACCATCTCAAGAGGCGCATCGTTGGTCTACGCAACGATTGAGATTGTTCAGTCAGGAGCAACAAAACCAGCCAGAATGTTCAAGTTAGTTCATGCATGCCTAAGCAATCAGCTTATCAACTAGTGAGAAATGCGGGCTAGTTATGAACGCCAACCCCGAATTTAAAGACCATTAACCCACCTAAGTCAGCAGTAAGAAATATCAGCAACACCAAAATAACAGCCAAAAACAGATGCAACCAACGCGCTGGAGCTAAGTTTATCAACCGTTCACCAGCCACTGCTCTCCAAAGCGCGAGTGTAGCAGCGATGCCTGTTGCTGTGGTTGCGTAACTTTGATGTTGGTCGATAATGGAATGAATAACACCGCCATGAGGAACACTGCGAGCGGCTTGCATACCTAACAGTATGGCAGTCACCGCGAAAATTATCCCAATATATAACGACCAACTAGCTGCATGATAAAGCCGTTCACTGCGACTAATCATTGCCATCACTTCAAGCAGGAAAAAAGTCGTGAACAAAGCAATTGGGAAATGCACGACTAATGGGTGAATATTTGGCAGAGCATGAATCCCAGGAAAAGCTTTCAGTAAAAAAGCAGCAAATCCCGATTGCATAAGGGTATCGAGAAGGCCAAGAATTGATTCAAGTAAGTGGCCACCACCAAAAGAATCACTTTTATGAATAATAACAGAGTGTGAAAAAATAGTTTCAAGCATAGTTCAGTATCGGTACATAATAAAAGCGTTAACATCAGAGCTGACTACAACACTGTATAGCATTGTTATTTGTAACTACTCAGCGTGTCCGTAACTGCTCAGATTGCCTTCTATTTTGTTCAGGAGCAAGGGCGAAAGGGCGGTGTTTACAGGTGTAAATGAGCACTTTCAACGCGGCTATTGGACAAAATAGAAGGTAAGCTGAGTAGTTACTGTTATTTTAGATCAGTATTGGGGGGAATATACATTAAATAACTCCCAAAGCTGACATGTCTTTTTGCTCCATTTCGGTGCCAGGAAAATGTTGCACAGCTCGTTTCAGACTACATTCCTGCTTTGAAGTTGGAATAACCAAGGGCTGTCCGAGAATAGAAAGCCTACTGCGGAAAAGCGGATTCTGGCCCCTTTTTCCGATAAATTCGTTAAATAGAGCAACTATTCGCATCAAATGATAGTAAACAAAGTCTATAAGATTTTTGCTCGCTACAAGCTTCAATTCTCGGACAGCCTCCGGCTTTTAATTGTAACCTGAGAAATGGAAGCTTGTCAGTGTTTAGGTTCCTTTTATTTTCAAATCACGTAATGTTTAGATGCTACTAACAAGATCGAACCATTCTCATTCAGTTTACAACCTTGAACGAATGCAACCTTGATCGATTGTAGCTGATCAGAGATCTCTCAAACCAGAAGAAATCTCCACAAACATTAAACATATCCATTTCAATAGGAAAGGATCAAAATGACTCGATGGTTAATGACAATTGTACTTCTAATCCTATTCTCCGAGACTGCATTAGCCTTGCGGTGTAACAAGCGAGTAGTCGTCCAAGGCGATCATAAGTCTCGAGTCTATAAGCTATGTGGTGAACCCGAATTCATCGAACACAAAACAGAGTACATTGATACACGTATTGGCAGTAGGAGTCGATTCAGTGATTATCAATCCGAAAACCAAACAATATACGAACAAGACGCGACACATTTGATACCCATCCATTTTGAAGTGTGGACATATAATTTCGGTCCAAGGCGGTTAGTTCAGCATTTGCAGTTTAGAGATGGGAAACTGTTTAACATTCAGGTTGACGGCTATGGTTATTAATCCATAGACAAAAGGCTGTCTGCGAATAGAGAACCTACTGCGGAAAAGTCCATTTTGGACGATTTTCCAATCATTGATGTTAAATTGATGTCACTAATCAGCGTAATCAGTAACTGCTTAGATTGCCCTCTAGTTTGTCCAAGAGCAAGGCGAAAGCGCGGAGTTTACAGGTGTCAATGAGCACTTTCAACGAAGCTATTGGATAAAATAGAGGGTAAGCTGAGTAGTTACAAATAGATACACTATTCGCCTCAAAGGAT
>JAZGEP010000176.1:0-10094 GCA_036478815.1 Methylococcales bacterium | reverse complement strand
GACGTTGCACGGTTAATGGGCCTTTGTGCTTGCGTTGTGTTAACAAAGTTTTTGCACCTCTGCGAGTAAATCCCAGATGTAGCTCTGCTTTCCAGCCTTGCTTGACTTCAGTCTCGGCAATTGTATTATTATTAATTTCGGCAGTATTTAATGTTGAATACATCGCGTTAGTTCTGACTTGCCATCATAAATGGAAACCACACAAGAACATCTTGTAGGGTGCATGCCATGTACCAAAAACTACCGTAGTGCTACAGCATTTGGTGCATGGAATGCACCCTACATTAATATAATCTGACAGAATAGAATTAGGCTCCAGCCAATAACACCACACCTGCCAACATACAAATCAAGCCGACACAGGTTTGTAATGTTTTCAGCATCACCGGGCCTGATAATCCCGCAATTATCCCTGTAACATGTAGAGCCGCTGTTGCTGTTAAAAACCCTAGAGCATAGGTTGCAGCACTGCTATCAGTACCAATTTCGACAGCATGTACATAGCCGTGTGCGAGTGCAAATGTGGCTACCAATGCAGTCGATAAAAACATTGTCATGTGTTGATTCACTAACAAAACAAGTCCTAACGCAAACACCGACAATGTCACCCAAATTTCAACGCCATTAAGCATCAAACCTGAAAACTGCAGCATTGCTCCTGCTAACATGCCTGTCATAAACACAGTTGGCAACAACCATACACTGTGCCCACCTAACACAACTGCCCATACACCAATGGCTGTCATTGCCAGCAGATGATCGACACCGAGCCAGGGATGCATAAACCCATCGCTAAAACTATGCATGATCCCGCCTTCGGTATGCGCATGTGCGGAAAAGGATAGGGTTGCCAATAGTAGGATACTGACAATGGAACTGATTTGTTGTTTGTTCATCGTTATCTCTCTCAATAATCTATGTAATGACTCAGCGTAATCAGTAACTGCTCAGATTGCCCTCTAGTAGTCCGTCAACATGTATTGGCGAAACTACCTAGTGTGTTCAAGAGCAAGGTGAAAGCGCGGAGTTTACAGGTGTAAATGAGCACTTTCAATGCGGTGATTGGACAAACTAGAGAGCAAGATGAATCGTTACTAATCTATACAGTCAAATATTGCTTAACCATGCTCTCAGTCAGTTCGGAGATTGTGCCATTGGCTACGCTACGGCCTCGATCCAGGATGCAAAACTGGTTTGCCACTTTACGTGCAAATGGCAGTTTTTGTTCGACTAGCAATACAGTAACTCCCAATTCCTGATTAATTCTGCCAATCGCATCGTGAATTTCAGCCTTGGTTTCAGTGGCAATGGGCGTAGCTATGCCTTTGGCTCGATTTAAACGCATAATCACATCGCCAATTTCACTAACGATATTTGGCTGAATCCCTTCGGTTGGTTCATCCAGAATCAATAGTTTTGGACTTAACACCAGGGCACGTCCAATGGCAAGTTGCTGCTGCTGACCACCGGACAAATCTCCGCCACGACGTTTGAGCATTTGTTTGAGCACCGGAAAAATCTCGTACACGTGATCCGGTACTTTTTTAATGCCGAGTTTACGCACGGCGCGCAATCCGGTTTTCAGGTTTTCCTCGACAGTTAGCAATGGAAAAATCTCACGTCCCTGAGGCACATAGCCAACACCCAGTTCAGCGCGTTTTTCCGCTTTGAGCGAAGTGATATCTTGATCGTTCAGAGTCATCACACCATCACTGACTGGAATCAGTCCCATAATACTTTTCAGTAACGTGGTTTTTCCGACACCGTTGCGTCCCATTAAACACACGCAAGACCCGTTCGGCACCTCAAGATTCAAATCCCAAAGCGTATGACTGCCGCCGTAATATTGATTTAATACTGAGATGCTTAACATTAATCCCCCAGATACACCTGAATCACCCGTGGGTCATTCTGAACTTCATCCATGGTTCCTTCGGTGAGCACTGAACCTTCGTGTAACACGGTTACTTTATTGGCAATCGAGCGTACAAATTCCATATCATGTTCAACCACTACCACTGAATGTTTGCCACGCAGCGACAATAACAATTCTGCGGTTCGATCCACTTCTTGATGAGTCATGCCGGCAACAGGCTCATCAACCAACATCACTTTGGGTTTTTGCATGAGTAACATGCCAATTTCCAGCCACTGTTTTTGACCGTGCGATAAAATACCAGCAGACTGAGAGCGGTGTTCCATCAAACCAATGCTTTCCACAACCTCATCGATATCATCTCGCTGTTCTGCGTTTAATTGGGCATGCAGGGTTGTCCAGGCATTTTTGTCGGCTTTCATCGCCAGTTCCAGGTTTTCAAACACACTTAAATTCTCAAACACACTGGGTTTTTGAAACTTGCGACAAATACCAGCTTGAGCAATAGCTGGCTCATCCATGCTTAACAAATCCATGCTTTGTCCAAAGAAAACAGAACCACTATCAGGGCGGGTTTTTCCAGTAATCACATCCATTAATGTGGTCTTACCTGCACCATTGGGACCAATCAAACAACGCAGTTCGCCCACATCAATATACAAAGATAAATTATTCAGTGCTTTAAAGCCATCGAAACTGACACTGACATCCTCCAGATACAAAATCGTGCCATGGGTGACATCGACATCGCCTGGAATAACCGCTCGCTTTACAAAATCAAAGGTTTTATAGCGATTGATGAGTGGTTTTGGCTCAACAGTCGTCATGATTGTTTGACTCCACTTCTTCGCTGCCATAAACCAGCTAAACCGTCTGGCATAAACACTGTAACCAGAATGAATGCAGCGCCCAACACAAACAACCAGATTTCCGGTAATACACCGGTCAGAATGGTTTTGCTGTAATTGACTAAAATGGCTCCTAAGATAGCGCCATACAGCGTTCCGCGACCCCCGACAGCGACCCACATGACAATTTCTAGCGAATGCAGTGGTGAGAATTCGCTGGGATTGATGATGCCGACTTGCGGGACATACAATGCACCGGCTATTCCGGCCAGCATTGCCGAACAAACAAAGATCCAGAGCTTGAACATTTCTACGCGGTAACCCAGGAATCGTACACGTGATTCCTGATCGCGTAGTGCGCTAACCACACGGCCTAATTTAGTGTTGACTATCCAGCGGCAGCCAAGAAATGCAGCAATCAAAGCGAAACCAGAACACATCAATAATATTGCGCGGACAGAATGAGATTGTAGATTAAAGCCGAGTATATCTTTGAAATCTGTCAATCCATTATTGCCGCCGAATCCCATTTCATTGCGAAAAAAAGCCAGCATCAAGGCGTAAGTCAAGGCTTGGGTGATGATGGAAAGATAGACACCAGTCACTCGCGAACGAAATGCCAACCAGCCAAATACAAACGCCAATAACCCTGGAACTGCGACGACCATCAACATGGCAAATGCAAAATGATCGAAACCAAACCAGTACCAGGGTAATTCCTTCCAGTTCAGAAACACCATGAAGTCTGGTAGCACTGGATCACCATAGACACCGCGACTGCCAATTTGGCGCATCAGATACATGCCCATTGCATAACCACCCAGCGCAAAGAAAGCACCTTGGCCCAATGCCAGAATTCCGCAATAACCCCAGACCAGATCCAGTGACAGCGCAAGCAAGGCAAAGGTTAAATATTTGCCGATCAGGGATACAGTGTAGGCCGAAAAATACAACGCTGAATCGGCGGGAAAGATCAGATTACAGAGAGGAATAATCAGGCTAACTGCGAGCAATAGAAAGACAATGACAGCGCATTCTTTGTCATTCTCAAAAAATTTCAATCGATTCATAGCTCTGCTGCCCTGCCTTTTTGTGGAAACAGACCGCGTGGCCGCTTTTGAATGAACAAAATGATGAACACTAACATCAGAATCTTGGCGAGTACTGCACCGGTAAATGGTTCCAAAACCTTATTGGCAATGCCCAGCGAAAAGCCGCCGACCAGTGTTCCCCAAAGGTTGCCTACACCGCCGAACACCACGACCATAAAACAATCGACAATATAAGACTGTCCCAGATTAGGCCCAACATTGGTGATTTGGCTCAAAGCAACACCAGCGACTCCGGCAATGCCGGAACCCAGACCAAACGTCATCGCATCAACTCGACCAGTAGGTATGCCCATGGCTTTTGCCATATTACGATTTTGAGTGACGGCTCTAACCTCAAGACCTAAACGTGTACGTTTAAGAATGAGCAACAACACGGCGAATACCAGCAAACAAAAACCCAGAATGTAGAATCGATTCAAGGTAAATGACAGAAAATCATTAATCTGTAGGGAACCACTCATCCAGTCAGGTGTTGAGACACTGCGATTCAACGGTGAAAAAATAGAGCGCACTGTTTGCTGTAAAAACAGGCTAACGCCAAAGGTTGCTAGCAGTGTTTCCAAGGGTCGTCCATAGAGAAAGCGAATAATACCGCGTTCAATCACCACGCCGACTAAAGCAGAAACTAAAAATGCTGCGGGAATGGATAAAATCAGCGACCATCCGATTTGATTGGGCATCAATTGTTGCATCACATACGTCGTATATGCTCCAATCATCATCAACTCGCCGTGAGCCATATTGATAACGCCCATGACACCAAATGTAATTGCCAATCCAATGGCAGCTAATACCAGCACTGCGCCCAGACTCAAACCGAAAAAAACTGTTTCTGCCACTTTATAGACTTGCTGGCGCGCTTCTATTTTAATAACCGCCGATTTAGCCTGTTTGCGGACTTCAGATACTGGTTCTCGATACTCGCCTTGCAGATCTTTTCCACTGAATGTTTTGAGACGATGCAAAGCCTTCAAACTGTTTTGGTCTTTTAATGTTTCGATTGCCGACAAGCGTAGTGTTTGATCTGGGCTATCAAGTTGTTGCAATGCAAAAACTAAAGCTAATGCTTGCTTGACACTTTGATTGGTTTCTATTTCAGCCAGCTTGGTGAGTAATTGTATGGTTTGCTGATTTGGATTTTTAGCCATCGCTTTAACTGCTTGCAAGCGAATATCGGGATCTTCAGAATTGATTTGTAATTTTGCAATCAATACTTTGAGTTGAGACCGAAGGCGATTGGTTACAGTAATTTTTTTAGCGGCGGAGCGTTCTATGCTTCCAAGGCTCTCACCATCTACGGCAGCAACAATGTTGTATTGACCATCGTGTTTTTCAGCAATGACGACTTGTCCATCGTTTCTTATTTCTAACAACTTGCCTTTCAACAATGCCTGAAAAATCGCGATGGTTTGGGGATGTTGAAATGTAGCCAAGTGTGTGATGGCTTTACCACGTTTTGATAACGATGAGTCTTTCAGTGTTGTTAATGCCTCTGAGAATGTGGGGGTTTCTATACTGTCTTGCTCGGCAAAACTGATTGCAGGTAATGCAAGTACAAATAGTATTAAGCAGATGTGCGTTAAAATACGTTTTAAACTCATTGATTGTTTGAAAAAAGGATATGGGATCAAATTCTACTTTTTCAGATTAATAATGTAAGGGTGAGTTATACGCGCGATTGGGGCGAAACAGCGCTGAATGGTGCGTAAAACTCACCCTACATTACTTAGGATGGATGAATAAAAAATAACCAGCTTCCCACGGTCTTCCGTGGGAATTCGTGTCAGGACGCTCCTGCGCCCCGTGACGCAGGAGCGTCACACGCTGCATTCCCACGCTGGAGCATGGGAACGAGAATGACTTCAATCTTTCTATTCATTAAGAGCTACGTTGTCAGAGTACTAGCTCTACTTTGTCAGATCGCTAATAGTTCTGCCCAGAACATTTCTTGGTTCCAGTGTTGTAATTCCCACAGCTAATTGGTGGCATCCAATCGGCTATAATCGGCTTACTTTCTGGTAGAAAATCTGACCAGGCATCCCCTTTAACCAGCGTATTGGTTTGCCACACAGTCACGAACTGACCATCTTCCTGGATTTCACCGATTAGTACTGGTTTGCTGATATGGTGATTTGGTAACATTTGCGCAGTACCACCTGTCAGGTTAGGAAACTTGATGCCAATAATCGCTTTTTGCACAGCATCAGAATCCGTGGTGCCTGCTTTTTCAACCGCTTTCACCCACATATTGAATCCGATGTAATGCGCTTCCATTGGATCGTTGGTGACACGTTTTGGGTTTTTAATGAAAGTGTGCCATTGTTCGATGAAAGCAGCATTTTTAGTACTGTCTTCACTCATAAAATAATTCCAGGCAGCCATGTGACCGACCAATGGTTTGGTGTCCATTCCGGAGAGTTCTTCTTCACCAACCGAGAAAGCCACAACCGGAATATCTTCTGCAGACATGCCTTGATTACCCAGTTCTTTATAGAAAGGAATATTGGCATCACCATTGATGGTTGAAACCACGGCAGTCTTCTTGCCAGTAGCACCGAATTTTTTAATCTCGGCGACAATGCTCTGCCAATCAGAATGACCAAACGGTGTGTAATTGATCATTATGTCTTTTTTATCCACACCTTTGGCTAATAAATAAGCTTCCAGAATTTTGTTGGTAGTACGCGGATACACATAATCTGTTCCCGCCAATACCCAACGTTTTACTTCGATATCATTCATCAAATAATCGACTGCCGGAATGGCTTGTTGATTGGGTGCTGCACCTGTGTAAAACACATTTTTAGAAGACTCTTCACCTTCATATTGCACCGGATAGAATAACAACCCGTTCAACTCTTCGATGACCGGTAACACTGATTTACGTGAAACTGAAGTCCAGCAGCCAAATATTGATGCGACTTTGTCTTTGGTTAACAATTGCCGTGCTTTTTCGGCAAACAATGGCCAGTCAGATGCTGGATCAACAACTACTGCTTCCAGTTTTTTGCCGAGCAGGCCACCTTTTTTATTCTGCTCTTCAATCAACATCAACATAGTGTCTTTCAGTGTTGTTTCACTAATCGCCATGGTGCCGGAAAGGGAATGCAATACACCCACTTTGATGGTTTCAGCTGTTTTTTTAACTTCCTCAGCACTGTACGCTGGGTTTATTCCTACGATCAATAGCAGTGCCGAATACACACCAAGTCGTTTTATTTTGTGTAAATAATTTCTCATTTCAAAACTCCAGAATAGTTAAATGGATCTAGATTGTAAGTACTCACCGTAATTAGGAACTGCTCGGATTGCCCTCTATTTGGTTCAAGAGTAAGGCGAAAGCGCGGAGTTTACAGGTGTAAATGAGCGCTTTCAGACAGCGATTGGACTAAATAGAGGGTAAGCCGAGTAGTTATTCTAGATTTGTAATTGCACATTCAAATTAAGTGCATGGACATCTTTACCGGATGCATTGGTTGAGTAATCCAGACCCTTGGTAATTAAATCGCCATATTGCCAGCTCATAGAAACACGGGCATTGTGTCCATCAATCACATAGTTGAGACCAACTTCAATTACATCGCGATCAGCACTGTTACTTGGCATGACGTTAACGTAACGCACGAATGGCTGGAGTTGACCGATTCCTATTTCCTGTGGAAACAAATACATGCCGCTGAAATCATAGGCATCACCTTCAAACATGGCAAAACCACCACCTGCATCGCGTGAAGCTTGGCTGTAACCAGAAGAGATACCGTAATTTTTGTACTCACCATTGAAGGTAGCAACACCGCCGTTAGGGAATACTTTTTCCAGCAACAGATCAACTGTCGTACCACGGAAATCACCTGCATCAGCCGATATACCTGCACCGTCTTCCTGATACTGGTTGGAAACAGCAAGCGTTAAAATATCGCCGCCTTTACCGTAATATGTGCCTGAAGTGTAATAGCCTGGATTTTTTTCAACATCCCAGAAGTTGTATGCAATACGTTGGGCAAAAAGAACATTGTCGTCACCATTGGCTCCGCCTCTCAAACCACGGAAGAAACCTACAGCGTATTGCAAACGACCGTCAAAAAATGAACCCCAGACTGTAGCACCGTCGTCGCGTCCGAATGAACCAGCGGAAGTGCCATCGGATTTAATAGTTAGATTAAAATCTGCCGGTTCAAATGGTGTGCCTGCGCTAAAGATATTATAAACAGCGCTGTAAAAAGGGCCGTTCATTTCACGGCGCTCTGCTGGAACCAGCATACGCCCAACCCATAAGTTGTACATTGGAGCTATTTCGAATTTAGCAATAGCATCCAATACCCGTACTTCTCCGCCGTTATTACAGGTCTGGCAGTCGGTATTGAATTCCAGTTTGATGTACTCATGTATCTGGGCATTGACATACAAACGAATGTTGTCAAGATTAAAGTCATTGGTCCAGTTATCGCCACGGGCACCATCTTCGACTGCTCGAAAACTGGTACGCAATCCTGCACCGATACTGATCCATTTGGTTTCATCAATTTTAAATGTAGCGCCAGCACTGGATAACGGTGCATAGCCAGATAAAGATGCAACGATTGCTGCCACCGATAACGATTTTAAGCATTGCCTAAGATGTTGATTAAAATTAGTCATACTCACTCCCTCGCAGATTTTTGAATGCTTGTTTGGATAAAGCCAGTTAAATCGAATAGCCAATATGTTTGGCATGTCATGATTATCTTGCTTGGGGGAAGGCATTAACAATGCGTCAATTAACTCATCAGTCAAATGACGTATAACAAAGTTAATATGCTTGTTTTACAGTACTCAATGGATTAAAAATTGGTAACTTAGGAACGTGCATGGAATAACTTGAACAATTGACGTAGGCCATTGTTGTCAAATTACTGTTCATATTCAAGGCGCGAAAACAGGCGCATAGTGAGCTATGTAACTGTTTTCGCAACACCCAATTTATTCCATGCACGTTCTTAAGCTGAATAGTTACAAAAATTGAACATCAAACCCGTGACCTAATGACTTATCAAACATTCTTACAAAAATCAGGTAGAACAATTGCTCTATCGATCTTTCTTATTATCAATACAGGCTGTTCATCAATATCCGAAAAACAAGTTGTGGAACTTGATCCAGATCAAGTCAGCAATATGCAGTTTCGTGTTGAAAGCTTATCAACAGTTTTTAAAACACCTTTGCCAGAAGAAAAAATCTCCTTCCAGGTAACTGCTAATTTGTCTGAATCAGGGTTTTCACTAACAAAGAAAGGTAACAGCGTATATAGTCATCATTTAACTGTGCAAATCGGATCAGTTCAGCATAGCTCTACACCCGTGGGCTTTTCTTTCAACGCTGGCAATTCTGACCCGCGTGCACTCGATTTTCAAAAAGCTGATATATTACCGTTGACTTGTTCGTTGACCTCCAGGCATCAGCTTGAGCAACGCGCTGATTTAACCATGGACTTTGTTGCCAAACGCTATTTAAGTGATACAGCACAGTCCAGTGCAGACAATAGAGTGGTGGAAAAACTAGTGAACGATATGAGCACTGTTTGTTTCAATCTGCTGAGTAATCTGCAAGTAAAGAGGCAGTCGATTAATCAATCAGACGAGACTGTAAAGTCAGGATGGATGCCAACTATTGAAATCAGGAATGTACCCGAGCCTGATGCTGAAACAGCGACTGTTACTAAAATAAAGTTGAAATCACAAACGCAGAAAAAACAGGATAATATTGATTTTCCGGTGAAAATCAATCAACCAGTGAAGACAAAACTATCTGATGATGAACAACAATCTGTTGAAATTAAAAAAAATAGTGTAGTAAAACAAAGCAACAAAAAAACCCGTAAGCAGCTTATTATCAACAACCAAGGCTCGCCGGTAACAATTCAATTTGGCCATGAGCGAAAATAAATCTAGATTAGGAACGTACATGGAATAACTTGAACAATGATGGCGCAGGATTTTTGTTTCTGACGAAATGATCTCAAGAGGCGCATAGTTGCTCTATGCAACGATTGAGATTGTTTAGTCCGGAGAAAAAGACAAGCCAGAATGTTCAAGTTATTTCATGCACGTTTGCTTAGCTGATGCCGAAAATTTATAGTTGATACTATATTGTTCATGTAGATACTCTGTTTAAGGTCAAGTTACATTGTAGGTTTTTTTTGACTATCCCGTAGATTCTGGAATTGCATAGAATCGAGTGTTATCGAAAGGCTTGTCATGTTTCAACATGCCATGAATCGCA
>JAZGEP010000175.1:0-14143 GCA_036478815.1 Methylococcales bacterium | reverse complement strand
ACCCTATCAAACAGTTTTATTATTGTTTTGGTTGCGGTGCCAGTGGAGACGCGATTAGTTTCCTGACCAATCATGATCGACTCAGTTTTCCCGAAGCAATTGAGGAATTGGCAACACTTGCTGGTGTGGATATCCCCTACGAAGAGGGTACACAAGCATCTAAACCCAGCGAAGATCATACTGAATTGTATGCGTTACAACAGTCAGTGTCTAAATTCTATCAACAAGCCTTGTTTGAACATCCGCAAGCGCAGCAAGCACGTGAATTTTTGCGTAATCGCGGTCTTAATCAAGCTGCATTAGCAGAGTTTGAGATTGGTTACGCTCCACCTGAATGGCAGAATCTTCCTGCTGATTTAAATACCGACAAGCTAAAACAATTGGGCTTGCTGATTGAAAAAGATGACGGGCATCAATACCATCGTTTTCGCAATCGTATTATGTTTCCTATCCGTGATCGTCGTGGACGTGTGGTCGGATTTGGTGGCAGAGTGCTGGATCAATCGACTCCTAAATATCTGAATTCACCTGAGACACCAATATTTCAAAAACGCAATGAAATATATGGACTGCATCAGACTTTGCAAGCCAATGATCGTCTGCAGCAATTATTGGTCGTCGAAGGCTATATGGATGTTATTAGTTTATCTCGACACGGCATCTCCTATTCGGTAGCAACGCTTGGCACAGCCAGTAGTCGTGAGCAATATGAGTTGTTGTTCCGTTATTGCAAACAACTGGTGCTTTGTTTTGATGGTGATCAGGCCGGGCAAACTGCAGCATGGCGTGCAATCAAGATACTATTACAAACATTACGTTCAGAGCGTCAGATTCGTATTATGCAACTGCCCGCAGGAGATGATCCGGACTCGTTAATTCAAGAGCGAGGCCATGATGGTTTTTCAAAGAGCATTGATAAAGCGCTTATGCTTTCAGATTTCTTTTTTGATTATCTGACTAAATCACATGATTTAAGCACTATTGAAGGAAGATCAGCTCTGGTTAGAATCGCTAAGCCACTGATTTCCGAGATTCCAGATGAAACCTATGCTCAATTAATGCAGGTACGTTTGGCAGAACTTGCCAAAATTTCTATCTCATCAAACACGTCAACACCTGCCCGATCAAATCGATATCAACCCAGGCAACAATTTGATTCAAGATTATCACTGGTTAAAACAGCGTTCAATCTACTACTGCAAAACCCCGATTTAATTCGGGTCGTGAACCAGCAACCAACTGATTGGAAAATGATGAATGATCCTGATATTGCTGTATTGTTACTACTCTATGAATCAATCGATAATAATCCAGATAGCAGTTTTTTGTCATTGATGAAACTGCTAGAAGACCATGATTTGTTTATTCGGATGAAATCATTAATTTCGGAAATTTTATTGAAAGAAAATGAGATTGAAACAGAACTAAGTGATGCAATATCAGGTCTTAACAAGGAAACAAAACAACAGAGAATCAACCAATTAGCGTCACAACAAACCCTTAATACGATAGAAAAAGAAGAATTACAGCAGTTATTGATGAATAAATAGCAAAATAATGCAGAGATTTAAAAGCACAAGTAAACGATTAAAACAAATCCAGATTGTTTGAGAATAGAAGCCTACTACGGAAAAGCGGATTTTGGCCCTTTTTTTCGATTAAATTCGTTCGCTACAACAAGTATTCGCCTCATTTAATCGAAAAAATGGACGCAAAACCGCTTTCTCTCGCTATGGCTTCTATTCTCGGACAGCCTCCTAGTCAGGTACAGTTACTTTGCGAAAGGTTTTGTTGAATATACTTAGAGTTACAGTCTATAATAGACGGTTGAGCCACTATATTGCGTATACCCATGTCTTCTACAAACGATCAACAACTACGACTTAAAGAACTCATTGCCAAGGGTAAAGCCCAAGGATTTTTGACTTTTTCTGAAGTGAACGATCACCTGCCTAGCGATATCGTTGATCCTGAGCAGGTAGAGGATGTTATCGGCATGATTAATGACATGGGCATTGAAGTCCATGATTTTGTTCCCGACACCGATACTATCCGACCTGATTCTACACCGATTGCTGATGCAGATGAGGATGAAGCGGCTGAAATGGCTGCTGCTGCCTTGGCATCAGTTGATAATGAGTTTGGTAAAACCACCGACCCAGTGCGCATGTATATGCGGGAAATGGGTACGATTGATTTGTTAACGCGCGCTACAGAGCTTGGTATAGCCAAACGTATTGAAGAAGGCAAGCTTGAAGTGATAGCCGCAATTTCGCGTTCCAGTCAAGTTGTTACATTCATGCTGGATACATTTGAACTGGTTAAGCAAGAAGAACTGAAATTAACCGATGTATTGACGGATTTTCTTGATACAGCAGCAGATCATACGCTTACCCCAGCTGTGGAAAACACTCAGCAAGAAGCGAGTGACGAAGAGGAGATCGAGGACACAGGTCCAGATTTTGATACAGCGTTAAGCAGAGTATCTGAAATTGAGGGGCTCTTCAAACAAGCCCAGACTGCACTCAAAAAGCATGGTTATAGTTCTGAAATTACTCAGAAAAAATATAAGAAACTGGCTGAACCTTACACCATCGTAAAATGGTCGCCGCAGTTTTTTAAATCGATGGCTGGATTGGTTCGACATACGGTTGAACAGATTCGGGCACAAGAAAAAATTATCATGGATATCTGCATTAACCAGGCAGGGATTCCGCGTAAGGAATTTCTGAAAACATTTTCTGCTCAGTCTTTTGATTCAAAATGGTTTGACAAATTAATTGATCAATATGCAGATTATGCAAGTACGCTGAAAACACATAAGCAGGAGTTGCAGCGTTCACAAAGTAAACTGCATGCAATTGAAGAAGAGAATGGCCTGCGAATAGACGATATCAAAGATATCAATCGACATATCAGTATTGGTGAGGCAAAATCTCGCCGCGCGAAGAAAGAGATGATTGAAGCTAATCTCAGGCTGGTTATTTCAATTGCCAAGAAATATACCAATCGTGGATTGCAATTCCTTGATTTAGTTCAGGAAGGCAACATCGGATTAATGAAAGCCGTTGATAAATTTGAATATCGACGTGGTTACAAATTTTCTACATATGCAACCTGGTGGATTCGACAGGCAATTACCCGTTCAATTGCTGATCAAGCGCGAACCATTCGAATTCCAGTGCATATGATCGAGACAATCAACAAGTTAAATAGAATATCACGGCAAATGCTTCAGGAGATGGGGCGAGAAGCAACGCCAGAAGAACTCGCAGAACGCATGGAAATGCCTGAGGATAAAGTTCGCAAGGTGTTAAAAATTGCGAAAGAGCCGATTTCGATGGAAACCCCAATCGGAGATGATGAAGATTCACATCTTGGTGATTTCATTGAAGACTCACGTGCGATGTCGCCGGTTGAGTCAGCAACCTCCCAAGGCTTACGTGAGACAACGGGTAATATTTTAGCTAGTTTGACGGCAAGAGAGGCCAAAGTATTACGCATGCGTTTCGGTATAGACATGAATACTGATCATACATTGGAAGAAGTTGGCAAACAGTTTGATGTGACCAGAGAGCGTATTAGACAAATTGAAGCAAAAGCGTTGCGCAAATTACGACATCCAACTCGATCTGAATCCTTGAAAAGCTTTCTTGATTCAGATTAAATTTTCTCTGGAAAACAGAGTAGCATACAGGGCCCTTAACTCAGTTGGTTAGAGTAGTGGACTCATAATCCATTTGTCGAAGGTTCGAGTCCTTCAGGGCCCACCATTTTTTTGATAGATAGCTTGGCTTTCTTTTTTTAGATAAGAAGGTCGCGTTGTTCAAAATAATCCTACAATTGTAATATTGCAATTCTAGGTGAGAAGGTCTCTCTCATTCAGATGAATCATCATCGTTGTTAGATATTTCATCATCGATGTTTGCCAACAATGTACGTGGTAAACTTTTCCTGGTTTTAGCACCTAGTTCCACCAGACTATTTGCTTGTCTGATCAAATTACCCTTTCCGGTGCTCAATTTGCCCATTGCACCCTCATAGGTGCGGTGCAAGGTATCGATTTGTACACCAATCTTCTCCATATCCTGCACAAACCCGCATAATTTGTCGTGTATTGCACCAGCTTTACCAGCAATGATTCTTGCATTTTCATTTTGTCGCTCATAACGCCATATATTTTCAATGGTTCTCAATGTTGCGAGTAATGTACTCGGAGTGACAACAATAATTTTGTGTTCAAATGCATCAGAGAACAGTTGTTCATCGCATTGAAAAGCAACCATGAAAGCCGCTTCTATGGGCATGAACAATAATACAAAATCTAGCGAACGTAATCCTTTCAAGGAAGAGTAATCTTTAGCACTTAATTCTTGAATATGTTTTCTGACAGAATCAATGTGTTGTTTTAAAGCGACGGTTTGTTGGTCTTCATCTTCGCTGGCAGAATATGCATCATACGCAAGTAAAGATACTTTTGAATCAATGACAATATCTTTGTTTTCAGGTAAACGTACAATAACATCCGGTTTAAACAGTTGGTTCTGCTCATCGCGATAACCGCGTTGAATTTCATATTCTTTCCCCTGCCTAAGCCCAGATTGTTCAAGCACACGTTCTAAAACCATTTCGCCCCAATTACCCTGAATTTTTTTATCTCCCTTGAGTGCTTTGGTAAGATTAATGGCCTCTTCATTGATTTTTTGAGTCTGTAGTCTTAAATTGGAGAGCTCCTCACGCAGTGTGGCCCTGTCTTTTGAATCATGTAGATGAATATTTTCAACTTTTGTTTTGAATTCTCCAAGTTGATCACGCAGTGGTGTTAACAATCCCTGTAGATTGACTTGATTTTGCCGGGTAAATTTTTGAGTGTTTTCATCCAGAATTTTGTTGGCCAGATTTTCGAAGCGTTGACTGAGTTGTGCTTCGGATTGTCTAACTAATTCCAGTTTCTCTTCGGATTGTCTTTTTTCCTGGTAAAGCAAAGTTTTAAGTTCTGCTTCTGTTGTTTTTAAGCGGTTCAATTGATCTCTTGAGTCACTCAGGTCGTTTTCCAGTTGCCCCAGTTTTGTTATACGCTCCTTGAAAACAGCTATTTGTGTCGATGCTTGCTGGTTCTCCCATTGCTGTTTGTTGATTGTTGCTTTGAGTCGGCTGATTTGCTCATGTTGTTGAGCGGATAACGAACGGCAATAGTTTGGATTATGCCCTCGATGACGCCATAGCATCATCAAAAAAGCCGAAAAAAAACCAATTGTTCCAGCAATGATTAGATCTGAATGAGTTTGAAAGAACTGTAATATCATTTAATAAAGTCTATTAACTCCTGAATCACAGCTTGAGTTACTCAAATAATTTAGCGATGAAGGTTATTTGACATCACGAAAAGCACTTGTGGCAGCAGAGATAGTGGTGTCAAGGATTTCCTGTGAGTGTGCGGCTGAAATAAATCCTGCTTCATAAGCAGACGGCGCAAGATATACACCAGACTGTAACATCGCATGAAAAAATTGTTTGAATGATTCTTGCCGGCAAGCCATGACTTGATCAAAACTGGTAATGATCGATTCATCTGTAAAAAATAAACCAAACATTCCACCGACAGCATGCGTGCTAATTTCAATATTTGCTTGTGCTGCACTGTCCTTGATGCCATTGACAAGATACTGTGTTCTAGCTGATAACTCATTAAAGAAACCAGGTTTTGAAATGAGTTCAAGTGTCTTTAGTCCGGCAGCCATTGCAACCGGGTTTCCCGACAGGGTTCCAGCTTGATAGACAGGCCCAACTGGTGCAATTGCTTGCATAATTTCTTGTTTTCCACCAAAAGCACCGACTGGCATTCCGCCACCAATTACTTTCCCTAAAGTGGTCAAGTCTGGAGTCACCTTATAAAGAGCTTGTGCTCCACCAAGTGCAACGCGAAAACCAGTCATCACCTCATCGAAAATGAGGACAGTGCCTGATGCTGATGTAAGCTCCCGCAGAGCTTCTAAAAACCCTTTAATTGGAGGAACGCAATTCATATTGCCCGCAATCGGTTCAACAATCACACAAGCAATCTCTGTTCCCATTTCTGCAAATGCTTGGCGAACGCCATCAATATCGTTATAGGTGAGCGTTATGGTTTGTTCAGCAACACAATCAGGAACGCCTGGTGAACTTGGCACACCTAAAGTTAATGCTCCAGAACCAGCTTTAACTAGTAGCGCATCTGCATGACCGTGATAACAACCTTCAAATTTGATGATTTTGCTTCGTCCTGTGTATCCGCGTGCCAGTCGGATTGCACTCATCGTCGCTTCCGTCCCTGAATTGACCATTCTCACTTGTTCCAGAGAGGGCACTAAGCTACACAGGGTTTCAGCCATTTCAATTTCTATCGTTGTAGGCGCACCAAAACTCAAACCGTTTTCGCAGGCAGATTGAACTGTTTTAATGATCTCTGGGTGTGCATGTCCAACAATCATTGGTCCCCAGGAACCTACATAATCAATATATCGATTGCCATCAATGGCATAGAGATAGGCTGCTTTGGCTTTTTCGATAAAAACCGGGGTACCACCCACACCTTTAAACGCGCGTACCGGAGAATTAACACCACCTGGTATAACCTTTTGTGCGCGTTGAAATAATGGTGTGGATTCAGGTTGTTGTTTCATACTTTTAGTGATCCATGAAAAAATATTGGATGAAAAGAAAACAAATTTACAGTGACTTTGCTAGTTACAGTATAACAGCTCTAAGCGATTGAAATATCAAAGACTTGGTACAAATTTAGTGATTTTAGATAGCAATATGAGCGTTGATGTACAAAGCATGCTTTGGAATAAAGATTCAGTGAAAGATGGTCTGATCATTGCCTGAAAAAAAATAACAATAATTAATTTTTGGTCTAGACTTGATGTGCTACCTGAATTTTTTCCAGTGTAGCTTGGATTGATAAGGAACATGAATGAAATAATTTGTGTACTTGGCGTGGGATTTTTGCTCATATTTAGAGCGGGAAAGTAGGCACTGAGTAATCTGTCTAACTGTTTTCACAACACTGAAAATGAGTTGACAAGTCAGTCAGTTATGCAAGTTATTTCATGCGTTATCCTGAGTTGATGGTTTGCGTTTTCATTAAATCAGTACTAGCCCTGTCAATATTATGTTGATGGAGGACTAGTAATCTTTCAATGTGATATCGCCGGGTATAGAAAGCCGATTAATGGTCATCTGCGTTGTTGCACTCGTTTGGATTAGCATGCTAGTCCTGCTCTCGTGTGCCTAGCAGCTCTAACCACTTCTCAACTTACTTTTTTTAACCCAGCAAAATAACATTGACAGCCTCCTAGGCTATTCAACCATCGATAACGATATCGTAAATCAGATTGTTCTTATTTTATTGAGTATTCACAGATAGATTTGGATTTTTAAAGCATGGCTACACAACTTGCAACGAATGGTACAAGCACCTCACCTTTATCAGGTTTCGCGAGATGCCTGGTTAGGAATGATTTAATTATCGAGGAAGATGCATGGGAGTACGAGGAACAGGCTAAAAATGCCAAATCCTCATTGATTAAATATTTGATTGAGAAAGAAATACTAACTGCACATCAAATTGCAGATACATTATCAAATGATTTCGGTATTCCGCTATTCAATCTTGATGTGATGGATTTATCATTAGCTCCAATCGGTTTGGTCAAAGAAAAATTGATACGTCAGCATCGTATTTTGCCTTTATACATGCGTGGTAATCGGTTATTTCTGGCGTTATCTGATCCAACCAATCAGCAAGCACTTGATGAAATTAAATTCCAGACGCGCAAGAATACAGAGTTGGTTTTGGTTGAGGACGATAAACTGACTAAAACAATTGAATCTTCTCTGGATGCCGCCGATACCTCTATGCAGGATTTGCTGGATGAAGATCTGGATAATATAGATCTTGAAGGAGGAGAAGATGAACAACAAGAACAAGGTGGTGATAATCTTGCGATTGATGATGCTCCGGTGGTGCGTTTTGTCAATAAAATTTTGTTAGATGCCATCAAAAAAGGGGCATCTGATATCCACATCGAACCCTATGAGAAAGTTTTCCGGATTCGCTATCGACACGATGGAATGCTGCATGAAGCGGCTACGCCACCAACCAACATGGCACACAGAATTATTTCTCGACTCAAAGTCATGTCGAAAATGAATATTGCTGAACGCCGGATTCCTCAAGATGGCCGCATCAAGATGAGGCTATCAAAAAACAAAGCAATTGATTTTCGTGTAAATACATGCCCAACCTTGTTTGGAGAAAAAGTCGTACTGCGAATTCTCGACCCAACAAGTGCACAATTGGGTATCGAGAAGCTCGGTTTTGAGGAAGAGCAACGCAGACAATTTGAAGAAGCGATTAAAAAACCGTATGGAATGATTCTGGTAACAGGGCCAACGGGTAGTGGTAAAACGGTTTCCTTATATACCGGATTGAATATGCTCAACAAAGAGGATGTTAATATCTCCACGGCTGAAGATCCTGTTGAAATTACTGTTCCCGGGATTAATCAGGTGAATGTAACGACTAAAACAGGAATGTCATTTGCTATCGCACTAAAAGCATTTTTACGTCAGGATCCAGATATCATTATGGTTGGCGAGATTCGTGACCTGGAAACAGCTGAAATTGCTGTCAAAGCGGCTCAAACCGGACATTTAGTGCTGTCCACATTACATACCAATGATGCACCGCAGACATTGAATCGTCTGGCCCAAATGGGTGTGCCTGCATTTAATATTGCCTCATCAGTGTTGATGATTATGGCACAACGGCTTGCGCGACGTTTATGTGAACACTGTAAAGCACCAGAAGATCTACCTAGAAGCGCATTACTTGAAGTGGGTTTTGAACCGGATGTGATCGATGATTTAACAGTGTATGGTCCGGTTGGATGTGATCACTGTGTTAAAGGTTATCGTGGTCGTGTGGGTATTTATCAAGTGATGCCTATCACAGAAGCACTGCATAACCTGATTCTTGAAGGTGGTACTGCACTACAATTGGAACAGCAATCTGAAAAAGAAGGATTTAACGACTTACGTAAATCAGGATTGCTTAAAGTGCAGAATGGCATTACCAGTCTGGAAGAAATTAATCGAGTAACTAAAGAGTAAACACTATGGCTGTTAGAGAAGAATTAATTACCTTTACCTGGACAGGTAAAAATCGCTCTGGTGCGGTTGTAAAAGGAGAATTGGACTCCAGGACTGAGACCTTGGCTAAATCGGAATTGCGACGTCAAGGTATTCGACCAACCAAGGTTAAGAAAAAGCCAAAAGCATTGTTTGGTAGTTCTGCAAAAAAAATTCTTACTAAAGATATCTCTGTTTTTAGTCGACAATTGGCGACCATGTTATCTTCTGGTGTACCACTTGTTCAGGCATTGGATATTGTTGGTAGAGGGCATGAAAACCCCAGCATGCAAAAGTTGATATTAACTGTGCGTAATGATATTGAGAATGGAGATACACTTGCTCAGGCGCTGGGTAAACATCCACTACAATTTGATGATTTGTTTTGTAATCTGGTTAATGCTGGCGAACAGGCTGGTGTACTGGAAACACTATTAGGCAAGATTGCTGATTACAAAGAAAAAACAGAATCACTCAAGGCAAAAATCAAAAAAGCATTGACTTATCCAACTGCTGTTTTAGTCATTGCCTTTATAGTCACAGCGATTTTGTTGATTTTTGTGGTACCAACGTTTGAAGAATTATTTGCTGGCTTTGGAGCTGACTTGCCAGCGTTTACTCAATCGGTTATCGAGTTATCTAAATTTATGCAGGAATGGTGGTGGGCTGTTTTTGGCAGTATCTTCCTGGTTATCTATTCGCTATTATTTTTCAAAAAACGGTCGCGAAAATTCAATCACACATTAGATCGTATGTTCCTGAAGTTACCTGCTATTGGTGATATCTTGAACAAATCTGCAATCGCTCGTTTTTCTCGCACATTGGCAACCATGTCTACTGCGGGTGTGCCCTTGGTTGAAGCTCTCACCTCAGTGTCTGGAGCATGCGGTAATATTGTCTATGCCGATTCTGTATTGAAAATGCGGGAAGAAGTGGCAACAGGACAACAATTGCAACAAGCCATGAAACAAGCTGATTTGTTCCCGAATATGGTCATACAAATGGTCGCAATTGGTGAAGAATCAGGTTCTATTGATAGTATGCTTGAGAAAGTTGCTGATTTTTATGAAGAAGAAGTGGACAATGCAGTCGATTCACTCAGCAGCTTGATTGAGCCGATGTTAATGGCGTTTCTCGGAGTTGTTGTTGGCGGTCTGGTTGTTGCCATGTACTTGCCAATTTTCAAACTGGGCGCTGTTGTTTAGTTACTTTAGGTGGTTTGACGAAATAAATAGATCAATCTTATTTGTCTTTATTATTCCTGACCAACGCAATCTCAATCGTTACGTAGAATAACTATGCGTCTCTTGAAATAGTTTGGTCAGAAACTAAAATCCTGCGCAATATTTGTCTATTTATTCCGTTAAATCACCTTACTATTCTCTGGAGTATCGATTGTTTCAACTACTACAACAAAACCCGATCATTTTTCTCACGATGGTTGGGTTTATTGGTCTTTGCGTTGGCAGTTTTCTTAATGTAGTCATTTATCGTTTGCCGATTATGATGGAACGTGACTGGCGGGCACAAAGTGCAGAATTGCTGGAAGTTGCTAATCCAGACATAGATTTAGAGGGTGAGATCAAACCCTTTAATCTCAGCACTCCTAATTCAACATGTCCGGCTTGTGACACTCCAATTCGAGCCTGGCAAAATATACCCGTCATTAGCTATCTAATGCTAGGTGGCCGATGTGCCAATTGTAAATCGTCAATCTCAATGCGATATCCACTGGTTGAATTACTGACAGCGATATTTTCTGTATTGGTTGCCTGGTATTTCGGATTCAGCTTGCAAACTTTGTTCGCACTATTTTTGACGTGGGCGTTGATTGCTTTAACTCTGATTGATTTTGATCACCAACTATTACCGGATATCATTACCTTACCATTGCTTTGGCTTGGACTGTTTGCCAGCTTGTTTGATGTATTCACTGACAGTCAAAGCAGCATTATAGGAGCAATTGCAGGCTATTTGAGCTTGTGGAGTGTCTATATGGCATTTAAATTGCTAACAGGCAAGGAAGGCATGGGGTTTGGAGATTTTAAATTACTAGCTGTATTCGGTGCTTGGTTTGGCTGGAAATTGCTACCCATTATTATTCTCCTCTCATCTGTGATTGGGGCTTTGATCGGTATTAGTATGATTGTATTGTTTAAACGCGGAAGAGAAGTACCGATTCCTTTTGGTCCATATCTGGCTGGAGCTGGTTTGGTTGCACTGTTCTATGGAGTGCAATTGATGGACTGGTATCTGGGAAGGTTTTGATAAAAAGCCACGGTAACTACTCAGCTTGCCCTCTATTTTGTCCAATAGCCGCGTTGAAAGTGCTCATTTACACCTGTAAACTCCGCGCTTTCGCCTTGCTCTTGACCAAACTAGAGGACAATCTGAGCAGTTACAAGCCACTGCCACACTCTTATTATACTCTCCGCACATGAAATTTTAGCATCCAGTGCACGTGCCCGGTGTGTAATTAACTTGGCGCGGATAGCTGTGTTGGGATAGCTTAGTGTAGAACGACTACAGTTAAGGTTTCCCGCCTTGCTTTCCACAAAAAATCACGCACCCTAAATGCTAAAATTTCATGTGCGAAGAGTATAATTTGTTTCAAGTGTTCATTTGAAACTCAGAACAAGGATATTCAACAAACTTTTGTTGTTCTTGCTGATACTGTCGAATAGTCTTCGATAACTGCCATTCTCCAAATTGATTTTTACTCACTCGAAAAACCGCATAACTTGCCCGCCGCGAATGCTGATCTGAGATGGATGATGCTGAGGATAAACTGATCAATGGAATCGTTCCATTGACTATTGGTAATTCACGATATTCTGTTTTGTGGGTATGACCATATAACACCAGCTCAGTACCATGTTGTTTCAGAATTTCTTTTAACCCACTTGCATCAATCAATCGTTTTCGCCATTTGCAGATTCCCGGTATAGGTGGGTGGTGAACAATCACTACTCGGTATAGTCCTTGTTGTTTGGTTTGCTCAAGTAGTTTCCCAAGTTTAATTAGTTGTTGATTGCCTAGTTTCCCGGTTGCCAGAAAAGGTGCAGATGGATAGGCTGAATTCAAGCCAATCAATGCTATTGGATGTCTAACCCGAAGTGTCGGAAATTCAACTGGACTATCTGCTGGTGTGCTATCTGCGGCCAAATAGTCATGCCATTTGGCAAAAGTTTCATGCCAGGTAGATTTGATATAGGTTTCGTGGTTTCCAGGAATGATTGTTACTTGCTCAGGAAAGCCGATTGAAGGCAGCCAGTTGGCAACTTGATCAAATTCATCATCCAATCCAATATGGGTTAAATCACCGGAGATAACCACATGATCTGGCTTAATGGTTTTCATGTCGCTAATCAGTGCCGCCAGTATTGATGGTAAATGATGATGTTGTCGCCTGGTTTTCCAGGACAGGTAACCAAGCAGCCTTTTATTGAAAAGTTGTCTGTATTGTGCATTCTCCAATGAAGACAGGTGTGGGTCGGTTAAATGGGTAAAACAAAATTGGTTTAGCTGACTCATGTCTTTGTTGTTAAGAACCGTAGCAATTATTACGACATGGTTTTTCGTAAAAACGCGTCAAACATTAACAGTGTCCAGATTGGTGTGCTGTGATCACGAGTACCTGATATATGTTGATTAACCAGGGTCTTGAGATGCGGAGCATTGAAGTAACTGGATTCCATCAGTGGCCCAGACACGACCATTTCGCTAATATGCGCTTTGAGCGGCCCTCTAAACCAGGAGGCCAGGGGAACTCCAAAACCCATTTTGGGGCGGTATAAAATATCATTGGGTAGTCTGGACTTCAGTGATTTTTTGAAGATGTATTTGCCTTCACCTTTGTTGAGTTTGAGATCAGGGCTGATGCCTGAAACCCATTCCACAAATTGATGATCCAGCAATGGAACCCGCACCTCCAGTGAGTGAGCCATACTGGCGCGATCGACTTTGGTAAGAATATCACCCGGTAGATAGGTTTTGAAATCGGTGTATAACACCGTAGACAGTGCATCGTCTGTCGGAGCATTTTTGGCAATACGGTTAAACACTTCGATTGCTTGGTAACCTTGCAGTTCTGATTTAAGTTGGTCGCTAAACAATTGCTTGCGCATATCGTCATTCAAAAATGAGACACTATGGAAATAGCCTTCTAATGAGTTACGGGCAAGTGCCTGAAATGTCGCTTTCGCACGTAATGGTCTGGGTGCCCAATCTGCTTTTGGATAAATGTGGGCAAGCATGCCAAACAGCGGTGAGCGTATCGATGTTGGTAACAGATTACGCATTTTTTCTTCCGCAGAAAACCAGCGATAACGCCGATATCCTGCCAGGTTTTCATCACCTCCATCGCCGGATAATGCAACAGTGACTTGTTCTCTAGCCAGTTGACAGACACGATAAGTTGGCAATGCTGAGCTATCAGCAAATGGTTCGTCATACATGGAAACCAGTTGATCGAGCATGTCAAAATCATCGGACTCGACAGTTTTTACGTAATGATTGGTTTTAAACTGTTCTGCAACTTGCCGGGCATAATCTGTTTCATCAAAATCACTGTGTCCAAATCCAATCGAGCAAGTATTGACCGGATTGTCAGACATTTCTGCCATCAAGGCGACAATTGCACCGGAATCAACTCCGCCTGACAGAAATGCTCCCAACGGAACATCAGCAACCATGCGAATGCGGACGGCTTCACTCAAACGTTCAATTAATTCCTCTTGGATCTGTTTTTCATCCGTGCTGGTGTTTGGAGTGAATGGAAGATCCCAATATTGTTGAGGCTCAACAGTTTTATCACCGCGTTTAATGGTCGCACGATAGCCGGGAGCCAGTTTATAGACGTTGTGAAAAATTGTTTTTGGATCGGGCACATAACCAAACGCAAAATAATCTTCAACTGCACTTGGGTCGATATTGCGTTGCAATGCAGGGTGCACCAGCAAGGCTTTTA
>JAZGEP010000174.1:0-4720 GCA_036478815.1 Methylococcales bacterium | reverse complement strand
AGAGTTAATTGATTTCCTTCGTGTGCGACGACTTCAGCCATTTCCTTTTCCTCTTAATATCAGAAAGATAAGGTATTGATCCTCGTTTTTACTTTAAGTTCCACATTATTTAAAATCAGCACCCGTTTTAATGAAATAAATGTAGAAATATCATTAAAACTCGTTCGTTAAATTCAAATATCAATGACTTACAAAGGTTAAAATTAAAACGTCCACTTTTTATGCACTGTAACCAATTGATTTTAAAGGTTCCGGCAAATAATGAGAAGTTACTATTCATGAGATTTTGTTGTAACCCATCTTTTTTCTAAAAGAATATTACTTTGTTCCAGCGACTTTAGTCGCTTCCTCAAATCCCACTAAATATCAACTCAAATTCCGCGAGCTAAGACTTGAACTGATGCTTCACGCGGCTACCATTGCGCGATTTATATCGAGTCGGTTATTGCGAGGCGCTAAAACAGGCGCATAGCTGATTATGCAGCTGTCTCTGTAAGACGGGTACTAAATACGTTAATTATTCGTAACTCAGCTTACCCTCTCTTTTGTCCAATCGCTGCGTTGAAAGTACTCATTTACACTTGTAAACTTCGCGCTTTCGCCTAGCTCTTGGACATGAGAGGGCATTAGGCATTATGAGCAATTTTTGATTGCGCTGAGTAGTTACAATTATCCAAGTGATTTCGTGCACGTTCCTTAACAGTTGTGCAGGAGGAAATGGATGCTGAATTGTTTGAGTTGATGCTGATGATAATCAGCTGAGTGGGTTATGTTATGCACCAATTTTCGCCGATTATACCAAAACAACCAAGAGTTAGATAGTAATTACTCGTTTGTTTTTTCGGTAATATTCACCTTGAAATAGATAATGAAACATTAGATGATGACAGTTCAATTGCCCACATTAATCGAAAGCATTAATTTCGGTTCTGAAACAGAGGTTTATAGATGGAAAGGGACAATGCAAACGATCAATAATCTCAACAAGACTCTGACAGCTAATATCGCAAAAACAATGGTTTACGATCATTGGGATTTTTTGACAAATCTAGCTTATAAACGCTTTCCTGATGATGCTGAAATCAGTGATCAATCGCTAAGTTTTGTATTGTATCGATTTGAAGAGCAAGCTTGGCAACGAATTAGAGAATGGGATGGCTCTGGAAGCTTTAAAACCTTTCTGGCTGTACTAGCAAGCCGACAAATAACAGATTTTGTGCGCTCCAGATTTGGCTGTCATCGACCCCCAGCTTGGTTGCAGCAAAAAAAAGAGGCGATTTGGCAAAAAACTTTTAGATTGTACACGGTTGAAAAATATAAACGGAAGCAAGCAATCGAAGTATTGGTTGATGACAATTCTGAAATGAGTCGAGACCAATTAGAACAGATCGTTAATACGGTATACTCTAAATGCAGCAACCAAGCACTGTTTGATATGGCGGATACAATGGCTAATCACAAAGTAGCATTACCCTCTGTGGATAGCGATACGCCCGATAATAATCAGTTGACAGAGGTATTAGTGGAGTACATTCAATCGAATCATAGTTCTACCAATACAATTGCCGATAATACGACAAAGGACTTGTTGAATCATCTTAAATTACAGATCAATTGTAGCGATGAAGATCGGTTATTACTCAGGCTCAGATTTTGTGAAGGCTTGCCAGCCAAGCAGATTAGTCAAATGCTTCATTTTCAGGGTAGCCTGGATACACGTATGAATGTGTTGATCGACGACTTTAGAAGTGTGTGTAACAACATGGAGCAATGAATGCATAAGCAATCAAGTATTTTTAATGGGGGTGTATAAGCGTGATGTGGAGATAATTGATGCCAGACTATCAAGATAGGGTTTTAGCACTATTAGGGATTGCTGCAACCAAACAAGCGCTGGATCAACCCTGTCCGTCTGAGAATAATATGAGCGCATTCATAGAAAATCGTTTGGATTCGCCAGCCCGAGTAGACATACTTTCTCACTTAAATCGCTGTGAAGATTGTTATTTGACCTGGGAACAACTGAGTGTTTCAGTAATGCAAGATAACCTAGACACTTATCAACCAAAAGTTGAATTGCCCGAACCTCATCAGAGTGCAGTTAACTATCTCAACATAGGTGACTCCTGGCAATCAACTGTTCTATATTTGGTCATGTTGTTATTAGCAATCGGATTGATTGTCAATATGCTTGTTATTCCAAACACAAGTATGAGTAATGATCCATCCACAGCTGCAGCAACAATTGATGCCAAAACACTATCTCGGAGTATCAATCAATTACCTGTACCCTGGAAAGATCAAACATTTGAACTGAGCAGTTCGACATATACAGTGCCAACCAAAGCTTTTGGGGTCGGTATATGGAGTGCGAGAAATGCATTAATGAATTCAAATGACCCATTACCAGCTCAATTGGTATTAGAACCAACAATCCATTGGCAGAATTCAAAATGGAGCAACTACTATGCTTTTGGACAACTGACTCTGGATGCATGGGTGCTAGCCAGTGCCAAGTACGTTAAACCGACGCAATGGTCTCTACTGAAAAAATCATTGCAAGCATTGGAAACCGAATTTAAGCAAGGTCATCAATCTGAGCCTGAAGCAAACATTGCATTGCAAATGATTAGCAAGATGAAAGCAAATCTGGATCGCTTATCTCGAAAAAACGATCTTGCAGCACAAAGAGATTTGTTAGAGGGGATAACATCAGGATTACAGAAATTCTTTGTTTAGGAGCAGGTATTATTGAATGCCCGCTTCTCAGTGAAATACTTTCATCAAGACATGTTGCACGTTGAAACAGTCAGTCCACAATATTGAGTTATTCAGGTAATATTGTTAATCATTTTACTATAATATACGCGATGTCGCTTGATAATTAGAATTTCAATTCGAAATTGAATCCACTCTAGAATATTGATGCTACTTGCCAGATAAAGAATCTTTGAAGGTCATTTTTGATATAGCATTTGATACAAAGCTCCATTGGTATCGTAGAGGTTAATCCTATTTTGATTCCGCACACCATAAACGTATGTTTTGCTATTATTCGGATAGTAGATAAAACCTTCAACCTTGCCGTTTTTCAGCTGTATAACCTCACCATAAACAAAGGTTTGACCTAAATATCCTGAAATTTTAATCTTGCGTGAATTATGCCCAGATTTTCTTTTACTCTGCTCTGATGTTTTGTTGTGGAGATTCATAATATGTGTGGGTTGTATGGAGCTAGTATTTTTGTTTTTGTTTGGTGTAGTACCAAATTTACTGACGATTTTCTCAACAGATTGATTACCCGAGTTGTCTAATTGATTATCGTTTGATTGATAAATGATCGCTGTCGCTGTAACAAGAAACACTACTCCGGTTTTAATCACAATCGTTAACACATTTAATTCCCTTAATTTCCTGTGGAAACTTCGCCCACTCCATCAATGGTTTTGTTGATGGAGTTAGGGTGTCCGTAGTAAGTGACATTGCTCACACCGTCGATTGCTATATCCAGCTTGTTATTTGCTGTCACTATGACATCTGTAGAACCATCAGCATCAATAGTGACATTATCAGCTTGTAACGCTTTGGTATTAACATTAGCGCTACCATCAACCATGACGATCAAATTTTTTACCTTTCCCTGCGCTACAATGTCGCCAATACCATCCAGGTTGATTTCAAGTGATTCGCTCGATATCCCTTGTAGATTAATATCTGACGAACCATTGACTATTAAACTGTTAAGAGAGGGTGGGCCATAGATTCTAGCGCGAATGATACTCTGCGTCGCAAAAGATCGACCAGTATCAATCGACAATGTATTGTCTGTTATGGCTGTGCTAATCACTGATGGAATATTATCATCAGCAGTTAACTCCAAGTGGTAACTATCCGAAGCGATATACTCAATATTGGCTGTAATGTTGACTGACAATTTTTCGAATGCGCTTAATTTGCGCCTGTCAGTCACTATATTGCCACTTCCTTGTATAACGTTAGATGATCCAGACGTGTATTCCTGGTCATCAATGATGATTTTTCCAGTCACTGCTTCGCTCAATGCTATACCAGAAAACCCTGTTAGAGCCATTACATATAAGATGTTCCATTCCAGGTTCATTGTGAATACGCTACTCAACCACTAGTATTTTTGGAATTGATGATTGTCAACACGTCGATTGACTGCTAATATTTTTCTTGCTCTCATCATTCATAAAGCCAGATTACTGATACTGTATGTAATCGGTCATTTGTGCTCCCACCGGGTCACAAATCCATCAGAATCGAAAAACACTACTTGAGTGATAAATTCCAGAGATTTTCCCCACTGGCCACTTTTCGTTCCTTGACAAGTGTAGCAATGTCGACTCCAAGCGGCCCTAACCTGTTCTCTAGTCATGCCTTTGACAATAACTCCGGAGCTGATGAGTTTAACCATTTTCGGATCCCATTCTGGGTGCTGTGCGATGTAATCTTCACGACGCACTGGCGCGGTTTCACAGGCCGTCAATAGAATTAGAATGACAGCGACTATTATGGTTTTATTCATTATCTAGCTCCTTCGGTTCACTAAGGAACGTGCATGAAATAACTTGAACAATTGACTTGTCTTTTTGCTCATCTTCGGTGTTGCGAAAACAGTTACATAGCTCACTATGCGCCTGTTTTCGCGCCTTGAATATGAACAGTAATCTGACAAAAATGGCCTACGTCAATTGCT
>JAZGEP010000173.1:0-8690 GCA_036478815.1 Methylococcales bacterium | reverse complement strand
TCCATCTTCCGCGTTGCTGCTACGGTTGTAAGTACTCGATCATAAATATTTTAACAATTTTACGCAGGATTTTTTATCATATTCAAGACGCATCAACAGGCGCATAGTGAGCTATGTAACTGTTTATGCAACGCCGAAGATGATAAAAAAGACAAGTAAAATGTTAAAATATTTATGATCGAGTACTTATAGCTCGCTATGCACCCTTCGCTGCGCCTTGAAGACAAACAAAAATCCTACGTCAGTTGACCCAAGTTATTGCGTGCACGCTCCTAAACAACAGACAGATATATTGGCAATTGACCTATCTTTTTATCCATCTTCAGTGTTACAAAAATAGTTACATACGCCGCTATACTCATTTCAACGCTTTGATGACAAACAAAAACCCTACCCAGCTGTCACACACTTATTTCATGCACGTTCCTTATAGTCCTTCACACCTATATCACCATGAAGCTCGATGATTCTAGCCCACATTTCTCACCAGTTGAAGGAATGAGCGCTTAGCCATTTGGGTTCACAACAAATTTTTATGAAGAACTGGGATTACAGTGTATATTCCAGACTGAATAAAATTTCTTGATGATTTAAAGCACGATCGAGGGCTCATCAGACTGGTGAGAATGCGAGCTAGAAAATAACATCAAAATATCACTGAATAACATCGATAGTAGAGTCATCTCTTTCGAACGCTCAAGACAAACAGGATAAATCAAAGTCATGGAACTGAAAGGTAAAGTACTACATGCATTACGTTGGACAGCAACATTAAGATTGCTCAGCCAATTTCTGAGCTGGGCAATGACACTGTATGTAGTCAGATTGCTGACGGTTGAAGATTACGGCCTGTTTTCGCTTGCTATGGTGTTTGTAGGCTTATTAATGTGGACAAATGAACTTGGCATTGGCGCAGCATTAGTACAAAAGAAAGATATTACAAAGTACGATTACCAACTCGGTTTTGGCATTGTGTTAATCACCAATCTAGTTTTTTCAATGACTCTGGTCTTGCTAGCACCTTTTATTTCAATGTATTTTGAAGAACCCAAGCTAACACCAATTCTTCAGGTAACAGCACTGGGTTTTATGACCAACGCTTTTATTGTTATTCCAGAATCATACCTGTCACGTCAGCTGGATTTCAAAAACAAGTCAATTGTTGAACTAGTTTCAAATCTTGGAGGTGGCGCTATCACATTAGCTTTGGCTTATCTGGGTTATGGCGTCTGGGCGATGGTATGGGGCTTTGTTAGCATCTGGGCGATTCGCGCAATTGGTTTGAATATCATTTCACCCATTCATGTCTTACCAAGGTTTTCGCTGAAACGCGCCAAGCAAATCATCACCTTTGGTGGCTTGGTGACCATGGATCATCTGGCGTGGTATTTTGCTACTCGTGCCGATGCTTTTATTATCGGCAAACTCTTAGGCACCAGTGCGTTGGGGATTTACTCGGTAGCTTTGCATGTGGCTTCAATGCCCATGCAAAAAATCAATGGCCTGTTGAATGAAATTGCCTTTCCAGCATTTTCAAGCATTCAAACCGATGGCGAAAAAGTGACTGCGTACTTGTTGAAGGCAATTCGTCTGATCAGTTTTTTTGCATTTCCCATATTTTTTGGTTTAGCCAGTGTTGCTCCAGTTTTTGTTGAACTAGTGTTAGGTCAAAAATGGTTAGAGGCTGCCTATCCACTTGCGGTACTCAGTATGGTTATGCCATTACGCATGATTGTCAATATTTATGCATCAACACTACGTGGAATTGGTCGTGCAGGAGTGAGTGTACTATTAACAATACTCACTGGAATCATCATGATCGTCGGTTTTGTGCTTGGTTCTCGCTGGGGCATAAAAGGAGTGTGTTTATCATGGCTGATTACAGTACCTATCAGCACTTTTCTGGTTGCGTTGATTTCCCGACCTTTTTGTGGTTTTGGTGCTTTTAAACTGATTAGAGAACTATTTGTTCCTATGCTGGCATCCGGAATTATGTTTGCTGGTGTTGTCTATAGCTATCCCTTGCTTAAAAACTATCTTTCTGAAATCACTCTTTCTGTAGTTATTATTCTAATCGCACAAGTACTTTTGGGTATAGTGATTTACGTACCGTTAACCTGGATATTCAATCGCAATAGTTACCGGGAAATACAGGCACTTAGAAATAATACGTAAACTTGGTGCAGCAAACCGCAAGTTCGACTAATAATGTGACGGTCTATATTTCCGATCGCTGTCTAGAACAAGCTTGACTTAGCCTACTATGCTTGCACTTGTTCGCCTTGCTCTCGAAAATATATCTCTCGCCATATGATTAGTTGAGCTTACGGTTTGCTGTACTAATACTCAGCTTTGGAACGTGCAAACAATAACTTCGACATCTGGCGCAGGCTTTTTTTCAAAACACTGTTAGTCTTCAAGGCGCAGCAATAAGCGCATGATCTGAGCTATATCAATGTTGCTGCAACACCGAAGACGGACAAAATGTCAATCCAGAATACATATGTTAATAAATCCCCGCTCCAAAGTAAAACTGAACAAATCAATGTCTTGTAATGAGTTATAATCGATATCTAATAAAATAGTTTAACAGGTGCGTTATGTCCAAACCGTTATCACATGGGTTGCGGGAAATCATCTTGGTTGGGTTTATTGCCGTTGCGCTTTACCTGTTAGTGTCTCTGTATACTTTTCACCTGGATGATGCCGGCTGGACCCATACTGGCACAGAACAAGCACTACATAATGCCGGCGGAAGTGTTGGTGCCTGGCTGGCAGATTTTCTGCTCAGTTTTCTCGGTATATTAGCGTATATGATTCCTTCAATGCTGATTTACCAGGGTTGGCTGTATGCTCGTAGAGACTTTGATCATGATCAGCGCTGGTTAATCCCTCTGCGCTGGTTTGGATTGCTGATGTCCATTACTATCGGCGCAACATTGCTATTTCTGCATTTCAGAGATTTAGGCACCCAATTACCCAACTCTGCAGGTGGAATATTAGGCAGAGAAGCAGGTGAAGCATTCGCAGATGCATTCGGAATTACTGGCGCTACTATTCTGTTACTAGCAGCGTTTGCAACCGCAATTAATTTGTTAACAGGCCTATCATGGTTAAGCATGATAGATTCTGTAGGTCGCTATGTTCTGCTGGGTATTCAAGCAATCAGCAATCATCAAACAGAGTCAGATCACTCATCGACTACTGAGTCAAAATCCACTCCTAAGTCAGTGACAGAACTTCAACAAGAAGCAGCTGCTAATAAAAATGACGAGGACTATTTCAGCGCTTTAGCACCAAGACATTTCGAGCCCTTAAGCCCTGATCAACTCGATCAGAAAAAACCTGTCCAAACGAAAACAACAGGTCAACTATTAAACAATGATGATGCAAAAATGTTTTTGGCTGATGACACAGATGTCAATGAACTATTAGTACTTCATCAAGACGAAATCCTCGATTTCAACGAACCCATAGAGGTTCAATCAAATCATGTCGAGAAAATCGACAAGAGCGAGCTAAGCAATAAGCCTTCTTTAAAAATACCCAAGCAATCTCATAAACCGATTCAGCCTGAAACTATCCCTAGTACATCAAAAGAAACAAGGCCTTCAAGAAAAATGTTACCCAGAGGAACCATTCCTCCATTGGATGAACTTGATAGTCATCGCCAAGTGGTGCGCGGTTATTCAAAACAGACTCTTGAAGACATGGCGGATAAAGTCGAACAAATCCTTGGGGAATTCGGTGTTAAGGCGAATGTGAAAGAGATCCATCCTGGCCCGGTCATTACCCGATTTGAAATTGAACTTGCACCTGGCACCAAAGCCAGCAAAGTCACCAACTTATCCAGAGATTTGGCACGTGCCTTACTGGTTCAAAGCGTCCGTGTGGTTGAAGTCATTCCTGGCAAACCATTAATTGGTCTGGAAATTCCTAATGCCGAACGAGAAATGGTGACCTTAAAAGATGTTTTAGCATCACGTGAATACCAGCAAGAAAAGTCAGCTGTCACCATCGCCCTGGGAAAAGATATCAGCGGTCTACCAGTGGTAACTGATCTTGCAAAAATGCCACATCTATTGGTAGCAGGAACCACCGGCTCTGGTAAATCAGTCGCTATCAACGCGATGATTTTAAGCCTGTTGTATAAAGCCACCCCAGATCAAATTCGTATGATTATGGTTGATCCTAAAATGCTGGAACTCTCTGTTTATGAAGATATTCCTCATTTACTGACACCTGTGGTCACCGATATGAAGCTGGCATCCCAAGCGTTACGCTGGTGTGTTGCCGAAATGGAACGACGTTATAAGCTGATGTCGATGCTGGGAGTGAGAAATCTCACTGGTTTTAACCAGAAAGTGAATGATGCGATTGTTGCCGGCTCACCAATCAAAGACCCCACATTTGAGGCCGTTGAAGGTCTCGACGGAGCACCTGAAACACCCATACTGGAACCACTACCGATTATTGTTATCATTATTGATGAACTTGCCGACATGATGATGATTGTCGGCAAAAAAGTGGAAGAGCTGATTGCCAGACTGGCTCAAAAAGCACGTGCAGCTGGACTTCATTTAATACTCGCCACTCAACGCCCGTCGGTTGACGTGTTAACCGGTTTGATCAAGGCCAATGTTCCAACCCGCATTGCCTTCCAAGTCTCATCTAAAATTGATTCACGCACAATACTTGATCAAGGTGGTGCAGAAACTCTACTGGGGAATGGAGATATGTTGTATTTGCCTCCTGGAACCAGCATGCCGATAAGAGCTCACGGCGCATTTGTCTCCGATCAGGAAGTGCATCGCGTGGTAGAGTTTCTCAAGCGCACTGGCAGACCACAATATATCAGCAGTATTCTGGAACCAGAAATGGATGAGGGTGGATTTGAAGGCACAATCAATGGTGAAAGCAACGATCTGGATGCACTTTACGATCAAGCCGTCTATTTTGTCACTGAATCGCGCAAAGCATCAATTTCCAGTGTACAGCGCAAGTTTAGAATAGGCTATAACAGAGCAGCACGAATTATCGAAGAAATGGAAAAAACAGGCATTGTATCACCCGCCGAGACGAATGGCTCACGTCAGGTGTTGGCTCCACCAGCAAGCTAATCGGCTCTCTGCGCCCACCCATTAAGATAATACTGGAAGACTACTAGAGTATAGTTCGCAATGCGTAAGTTTTACTACGTCAAGCTTGTTCAACGCGGCTATTGGAAATATAGGCCGCCACATTATTAGTAGAAATTACGCATTACTGTACTAGATTGCAATGGCCACTTCGTTTTGCTGACATAACATGCGTTCCTGGAGATAAGGAAATAAATAAGCTGAGTTGGAAATTTCCGGTAAAGCGTGCATCCCAACATGATATCTGAGCAGCGTTAGTGGAATTGTTATCGACTTTTTTCCCATCTGATAATGTTCTATACTCTGCTGCATTTCCTGCTGATCTTCTCTGGTTAAATAGGGTTGAATAACAGTAAGCAGCTGTTGCAAAACGCTAGCATGATTTTTCCGTGACGGAATGCTTCTCAAAGCATCAATCACTGACTGAATATACATCGTCTGTAGTTCGTCAATGTCGATAGTATTCTTGAGTAACAATATTTCCTCAATTTCACCCGCCTTATCTGGATCATGGCTCAAATAAAGGTGCTGATGTTGCTGATGAAATCGAATCAGTGGATAAATTGTTGTGTCTTCCTTAGCGAGCTGTTGCCATCGATGCATGATACAAACACGTTGAATAAAATTGTCTTTCAACGCTGGATTAGCTAATTCGTGTTCTTTCACTACTGGGAACAATGGAAAATTCAATCTTATTTTGGTCGCATTAACACCAGTATCGATACCCATAGCATTATCGTTATTCGTGATCTTACGATCATTTGTAGAATAGCTAAACGAATTTGCTCTGAACACATAACCAGATAATCTTGAGTGCAAATCATTCTGTTGAATTGACAATTGTTTGATGGAATCAACTTTAGGCAGCAATGTTTCTGGTAAATCAACACACCGAATCTCACCACCCTGATTCAACAATTGAACAGCTTGCTTGGTAATACCCAAGTCAATTTCTGCCTCCAAACTAAAAGAGCGAATCACAAAATGCTTGCCGAGTACCCGAACCATCGCATTATCTGCGTTGTATTGATTATCGAATTGTTCGTCTTTTTCTAACAAACAGCTACTCACACCAATCAATATTTCAGAATCCACCAGATTGTGTGGTGCCGAATAACTGAACGGATGCTGATGCATTACACCTTGATGTTCAAGACCTTTGATCCCTGTACGTTTTAATGTCTGTAATTGCATATACTCTCTCCTGAATATTTGCCGGTTTTCAGCAATTGTTTAATCGTTTTTAAACAAGGGTTTTTCGCTATTATCAGGCGTTGGACTGCGCCTGCCCTTCGAGTTCGATATGAAACTGGTTTTATTCCCATCCAATTTTTTCTCAGAACAATGTCTTCAATATCAGAAAATTGCAGGTGATAAAAGACTGATTGAGATGCATTTATGTTTGTATTGAACTCCTGTTTAAATTTCTCTAATAGATTCTTACGATTTCTTGCAAGTAAACTGTCTGTACATCAATAATGTTTGTGTCTACGAAAAAATCCACAAGTTTGTCATAGCTAGGAGGCTGTCCGAGAATAGAGAGCCTATTGCGGAAAAGCGGATTTTGGCCCATTTTTCCGATTAAATTCGTTAAATACAACAAGTATTCGCCGCATTTAATCGAAAAAATGGACTCAAAACCACTTTCTCTCGCTACGGCTTCTATTCTCCGGACAGCCTCCTAGTATTATTGACGTGCAGTGTGTCGATAATCCTCAAGACACTCTTTAGCCCAAGATTATCGACATTACCGCCGTCGAAAACATACACATAGTGACTATCTCCCTTGTCTTTAGGAGCGAGGATTTAATAATATACGAAAGTTTGACGCAGAACTTTTGTTCGTCTTCAAGGCGTAGAAACAGGCGCATAGCAAGCTACGCAACTGTTTCTACAACGCGAAAGACGGACAAAAAGACAAGTCAAAATTCGGATATTATTAAATCCTCGCTCCTTAGTGTAATCAAACAAAGTCATTGAATTGAAAACACCAGGAAACGTAGAGGACGCCATCACTGCTCGCGCTAATGAATAATCATTGATGTCTGAATTAAAACCACCAAAACGAATGATCACTTCAGATCTCCAAATACCAATCAGAAATTCCAAGAAAAGAGGATTAACTGACTGATTAAAATCAATGGCTCAAGTGTAAATAAATATCTGTAGAAAATCTGTGAAATATTACCGAAACAACAAGTTTAGATATCAGTGATTTATTTTTAAGCGTTTGGATACAGGTCTCACCAGTTGATGAAATGATCACACCGCTATTAACAATTCATAACAAATTTTATGACAGAGTAAAATTACAGAGTGTATTTCTGAACAAATACAATTTATTGTGAATTCAAAGAGATAGCGAGGTCTCATTAGGCTGGTGAGAAATGTGGAACAGGTGGATATCTTGATTCTAAACAAAAAAAGTCTGTTGATAGCACGATCAAACAGCTTTAGAACACCTCAATCCTCGCCCCTAAGTTCTCAACAATGTCTAACGATTGGGGGATTTAGCACTTGGAAAAGTGAATACTGATGAAATCAATAATCTAAAATACGCCGATCTAATTGTAGGTATTGTCAATCTCGAGTGGATTCAGAAAATCATTGAGATACCGGAGGATATCACCGGAAAATGGGGAAAAACTCGATTGGAATATGTTTGCTAAGCTTACGAATAGGTGCGCTAATGTCAGCGTATTCACTACCAATGAAAACACTTGCATACATGATATTTAAAGACGTTTAAGATCAATGATTGAATTTGACGTTCGTTATAATTTCAACAACCCTTATATTGATTTCTTCCGTAATTCTTTCTGATAATTAGCCATCACCCGTTTAACATAGGTGCGGGTTTCTTTATAAGGTGGTATGCGGTTTCCGTACTTACGCACAGCACCTTCGCCCGCATTATAAGCGGCAATCGCCAGATCCTGAGTGTCAAACTCTGCTAACAATATTTTCAAATAGCGCGCTCCGCCTTGTATGCTCTGTGCAGGATCGCGTCTGTCTGTTACTCCAAAGCGTCTTGCTGTCGCAGGCATTAATTGCATTAGACCAACAGCACCGGCATGTGAAACTGCTAAATGGTTATATGCTGATTCTGCACGGATAATGGCGTGTAATAATTTCGGATCCAGTTTGTGCTGTTCTGCGACACGGTTAATAATTGGCTCTACTTTTTTACGACGCCGTTTGACAATCTTTAACCAGGCAGCTCTACTCAATTTTTTCCTGTGGCTTTTTTTCTTACTAGAAAGAATTCGTTTATATTGTTTGGTTTTGGCTGTGTCTGTGTAAAACACTTTTCCATGCGCATCAACATACTTGAAAATATCAGCATGACTGATTGATGGCCAAATTGCGGCAATGACTAAACTGAGTATGAGAAATACAAACATTAACTTATGTTTTTTTCCAGAGCAATAGGCGATTATTGGCTGGCATTGCATAGTCCTCAAACAATTCAAGTGCATGTCGCGCTGCCAATTCTGCCATGTCTTCAAAATTACGAATGGCACTTTGCTGTGACTGTTGTTTAAGCCATTG
>JAZGEP010000172.1:0-3554 GCA_036478815.1 Methylococcales bacterium | reverse complement strand
ACAAGTGATCAAGATTGCACATCTTGCTCGTCTTTCGATTAGCGAGGAGGAAACTGCAAGCTATGCAAAAGATTTATCCAGCATACTTGAGCTGGTAGAAAAAATGAACACAGCAAATGTTGATGGCGTTACGCCAATGGCTCACCCATTGAATATGACTCAGCGACTGCGCATTGATGAAGTGACAGAAACCGATCAAAGAGATGCTTTGTTAGCAAATGCGCCAGCTGCTGAAAGCAATTTATTTCTGGTTCCAAAAGTCATCGAGTAATAACAACCTGCATATCAATTTAAATCTTTTGGACTGGAACCAAACATGGAAGATAAAACCATTGCTGAGTTATCAGCCGGACTACAATCTGGTGATTTCTCCAGTGTTGAATTAACGCGTCATTATCTACAACGCATTCAACAATTTGACACCGATCTCAATAGTTATATAACAGTGACTGATGATCTCGCCCTGCAAGATGCTGAAGATGCAGATCGCCGTATTCAGTCTGGTGAAACAGGCAAACTACTAGGTATCCCCATAGCCCATAAGGATATTTTTTGTACCAACGGGGTGCGTACCAGTTGTGGTTCTAAAATGCTCGATAATTTTATCGCACCTTATGATGCAACTGTAGTGGAAAAGTTACAGGCTGCAGGTGTGGTAAAGCTGGGAAAAACCAATCTTGATGAATTTGCAATGGGGTCGTCTAACGAATCCAGTTGGTATGGAGCAGTTAAAAATCCGTGGGACAAACAACGCGTACCAGGCGGTTCATCGGGTGGTTCTGCTGCTGCAGTGGCTGCTGGGCTGTGTGTGGCAGCAACTGGAACCGATACCGGCGGATCGATTCGACAACCAGCAGCATTATGCAGTTTAACCGGGTTGAAACCAACCTATGGGCGGGTTTCACGCTGGGGGATGATTGCCTATGCATCAAGTTTTGATCAAGGGGGACCATTAACCCGTTGCGCTGAAGACTCAGCAATCATGTTACAAGCCATGGCTGGTTTTGACCAACGCGATTCAACCAGTGCCGAGCAAGCTGTTCCAGATTATCTGGCGACGCTGACTGATGATTTAAAAGGCCTTAAAATAGGTATGCCTAAAGAGTATTTTGGCGATGGCTTGAACAGCGAAGTGGCACAAGCTATCGAGCAAGCGATGACAGAGTATACGCGCCTGGGTGCTGAAGTGGTTGAGATAAGCTTGCCGAGCACACACCTGGCAGTCTCAACATATTATGTATTGGCTCCGGCAGAAGCTTCCGCCAACCTGTCTCGTTTTGATGGTGTGCGCTATGGCTATCGTTGTGAAAATCCGGTTGATCTGGAAGATTTATACAAGCGCTCGCGTGGCGAAGGCTTTGGCGCAGAAGTGAAACGGCGCATTATAATTGGCGCCTATGTGTTATCAGCCGGATATTACGACGCCTATTATCTAAAAGCGCAACGTATAAGGCATCTGATTGCCGATGATTTTAACAAAGCATTTGAAAAAGTTGATGTCATTGCCGGACCAGTTAACCCAACCACAGCATTCAAACTGGGCGAGAAAACCGATGATCCGGTACAAATGTATTTGGGAGATATTTACACCTTGCCAATCAATTTGGCCGGATTACCAGCAATTGCCCATCCAGCCGGATTTGACAACAGTGGTCTACCGATTGGCATGCAATTAATTGGAAACTACTGGAGCGAACCCAAACTGTTGAATATGACACATCGTTTTCAACAACAAACCGATTGGCATCAAAAGTCACCGTCGTTGGATTGAAGTAATTTAGATCAAGGATTTGATGAGTTGCTTACATTAAGAAGTGAGGATTTAATAACTTCCGGAAGTTTGACGTAGAATTTTGGTTTCACAGGAGTGCTAATAAAATAGGCGCATCAGGCTATGTAACTATTTTATTAGTGCTTCTGTGGAGCCAAAAGACAAGTCAAAATCCAGAAGTTATTAAATCCTAACTCCTAAGTGGCGTATCGCCGCCATAAAGTTATGAAAACAAAAAAATCACATAGGATGCGCAGAGGCACGAAGCGCATTTTTCGCGATTGATGCGCTTCCTATGGTCAGCACATTCTATATCTGATCTACGTGAAGGCACCGAAAAAGGTGAGATAGTTGGGACTGAGCGTTTTCAAGAAGAAATTGCAAGAATGACAAAACGACGTGTTAAGAAATTGGCACATGGTGACCACAGAAAATGCGAAATCTATAAGGAAGATAGGTGACATGTTGGATCAAGTGCTCTGACCCCTGGATCCCTGGGCAATGCCTGCAAAAATCGATGGCACTGTTCTGCTTCATTGGCAACTTATTTCAGTAAAAACTATTTGTTGCTGTATTTTAAATTTCATATCAAGTATTTATAACTATCCAGTGAATCAGGGAATAGTTGTAACTGCTGAGACCAGCCTTTATTTTGTTTAAGAACAAGGCAATAATGTGCATTTTATTAGGTATAAATGAGCTCTTTCAACCTAGCTACTGGATAAACATAGATGACAATTTGAGCAGTAACTAATTTTTAGAAAAAACTAACATAGGTTAATGTTCTTTTCTCAAACAATGTGGATGGTTAATCTTACATGAATTTTTTGTAACTACTCAGCTTACCCTCTATTTTGTCCAATAGCTGTTGAACGTGCTCATTTACTTGTTGTATTTAACGAAATTAATCAGGAAAAGGGGCAATAATCCACTTTTCCGCAGTAGACTTTCTATTCTAAGACAGACTGCCAGTATGATCCATTGCTTTTAACTGTGAGTTACACTATATGGCTAGCGACAGGTTTACTACTCTTCCAATTTCTCCCGCTCTAATTGCTAATCTGGATTCGCTAGGCTATACGAATATGACGCCAATTCAGGCGCAGGGATTGCCGCATGTGCTGACGGGCAAAGATCTTATTGCCAAAGCAAAAACGGGTAGTGGTAAAACTGCAGTGTTTGGTATTGGCCTGTTAAATCAGATTAATCCGCGTTTTTTTGGAGTGCAAGCCCTGATACTATGCCCCACTCGTGAGCTTGCTGATCAGGTAGGCAAGGAAATCCGTAAACTGGCACGTGCGATACCCAATATCAAATTAGTGTCGTTGTGTGGCGGCAAACCCTTTGCTCCACAATCAGCTTCACTTGAATACGGTGCGCATATTGTTGTTGGGACACCCGGCCGTATTCAGGATCATTTACAAAGGGGGACATTGCAACTCGACGGTCTAACAACATTAGTATTAGATGAAGCTGATCGTATGTTAGATATGGGGTTTTTTGATGTGATCAATACGATCATTGCTCAGACACCTGAATCTCGTCAAACCTTGTTGTTTTCGGCAACCTATCCCGACACGATTAGAAACATGAGTCGCTTGATTCAACGCAACCCGATCACTGTGACTGTTGAATCAGAACACAAAAATAGTGTGATAGAGCAACTGTTTTATGAAGTGAAACAGTATGAACGCAACAATACCCTGTTGGCATTGTTTGAACATTATCGGCCTGAATCAACACTGGTGTTTTGTCATACCAAAAAGCAATGTGACGAAGTTAC
>JAZGEP010000171.1:0-3571 GCA_036478815.1 Methylococcales bacterium | reverse complement strand
CGCTTCAACAGTCTTGACATATGACTTTTGCGATGGGCACTTTTTTTCTGCATGCCATATATCTGCTGAGTAATACTTTCCCAGAGACCATTGTTATCAGGAAAATGCTGTACTTTAGCGCCTTTTTTTAGCCAATTCTCCAGTTGATGCAGTTTGAATAATAACCACGCGATATAGCCAATCAAGGATACAGTTAAACTAACCTGCCAATATCCACTGAGCATTCCTCCCAACACTGCGATGAACAGTACAAGTGCAATCCGCCAGTATTCAATGGTCCAGTAACTGCTATGCATGGTAACGATTCTGTATCAACAATTGGTAGTGGGTCAAACCTGTAGGACGCGATCTAATCTTCTAAGCAACCAGTCGCGGCTAAAGCCGCTCCTACAACCAATGGTTATTTTCTGGAAAACTCCAAGTTTGATCCAAGAGCTTGGCTGCAATCAGATCCCTGTGTGGAAATTCCATGCCCCATCAATAACGTTGGGGCATCGGCATCTGGCAAAACCCAATGAGTCGACAGTCAGACTTCCTGACCTGAGAGCCAATAATTAATGGGTTACAAATTTACCCCGGAATTTCATATGAGACTATTTTGGTGTAGGTTGGTACTGAGCTTGCGAAGTCCAACGTGGACAAGCAATAAAATGTTGGACTTCGTTCCTCAGCACCAACCTACACTATGTTGGTTTGGTATCAAGTTATTATCCGCGAGATCAGGCTGTTTGACAGCTGGATTTTATTCATCTAACAACGGATGATGGATAGGCTTGTTAAAGGTTGCCGTGATTACCATCCAAAACACGAACTCAAACAATTAAAGGTTATTATGAAACGAATTATTTATGGGTGTGTCAGTGCCGTAATCATTGCAGTGTATTGCTCTCTAGTAACTGCTGAAGTTGTCACCGATGGAAGCCTGGGTGGCATCGCAAGTGACTTGTCAGGCCCCAATTATGCGATTACAGCTGATTTGGGTCAGCAAACAGGGGGTAATTTATATCACAGTTTTTCGACGTTTAATTTGGCGACGGGAGAGCAAGCAAATTTTTCAGCTGGCAATGGTATTCAAAACATTATTGCGCGCGTGACTGGCGGTGAGATTTCGTCAATTAACGGTACGATTAATTCTGAAAGCGCGAGTTTATGGATGATTAATCCGGCGGGGTGGGTGTTTGGCGCTGATGCCAAAATTAATGTTAATGGTGCGTTTCATGTGAGTACTGCTGATAGTGTGCGTTTTGAGGATGGCAGTCATTTTTTTGCCGATACTGCAGGTCAGTCGGTTTTGACGATTAGTCAGCCGGTTGGAATGAGTTTTCTGAAACCACAGCAAGCGCGGATTACATTGGATAACACGACTCTGGAATTACCTGAAAAATCGACACTGTCGATTCTCGCTGGTGAGGTTTCTGTTAACGATGCGACGATTAAAGCACCCGGTGGTCAGGTTTTAATAGGCGCTGCAGCCTCTGCCGGAGACTGGGTGGTTAATGAGCAAGGGCTGCAAACTGACAATACGACTAAATTTGGTCGCGTTAATATTGTTAATGAAAACTTTATACGTAATCGAGATCAACAAGCGATTGATATTAGTGATCAAACCGGCGTTAACGGAGGTGGCAAAATACAGCTGGTAGCCGGTGATTCTTTGCTGAAAAATGCAAAACTGTTCGCATTTACTTCTGGTGATCAACAAGGTGGTGATATCAATCTGCAGAGTACTGGCAATCTTGACTTGGTTAGGACAACACTGCAAACAGATACGCTGCCTGGTTCTAAGGGAAACGCTGGCTCGCTAACGATTGCTGCAAATAATCTGTCTATGACAGAGGATAGTACCGTCTCCGCATCATCCCAGTTATCTTCTGAAGGGCGCTCTGGGGAAATTGATATTAACATTAATAATGCCTTGTCACTATCGGGAGCCAACACTCAGATTATAAATATTGTTAATGGGAAAGGCAATGGTCGCCGCATCAACATTCATGCGCAAACCATTGATATGTCAGATGTTGCTGTAATTCGGGCAACAACTGTAGGTGTGGGTGATGCCGGTGATATTAATATCAACAGTAATAACATTATCATGCAAAGCGCTGCAACCATTGGTAATTCCTCTTCGGTATTTAATGGTGAAAATGCTGGTAAGGGCGGTCAATTGACTATTAAAACAGATCGACTGAGGCTCAGTGGGTTAGATACGTTGATTACCTCATCCAGCGTTGCTAATGGCGGACCAGGTGGAGAGGTGACTATTGAAACCACACAATTGAATCTCACTGATCAAGCTGAAATCAGAGCCCGGAGTTTCAGTCAAGCAGATGCAGGTAATATTGTGATTAGCAATCGCGGTCAACTGATTGTTGATAATGCCAAAATTACTACGCAAGCAGTTGCAGGAGACGGTGGACAAATTACCATTAACAGCCAGGATCTTGTGTTGAAAAACGCCCAGCTGACAACTTCGGTGGAAGGCATCAGCGGGGACGGCGGAAATATTAATGTCGAGAGCGATACTTTAACCATGAATAGTGGGTTTATTCAAGCCAATACATCTGCGCAAGGCGGTCGTGGTGGAGATATTAATGTTAGTGCCAGACAATTCATTGCCAGTCAGGGTGTTGTTGAAGTTGGTGGTCAGGAACGACTGTCTTTTAGTGCCGACTCTGGTGTTAATGTTATTCAAGCGGCAGCTCCGGATGGGGTTAGCGGGCAGGTGGCGGTGAGTAATGTGGAATTGAATATTGCCGGGCAGCTTAAACCGATTCAATCCGGCTTTTCTTCGCGTCAGAGTATTTCTGGTAATCCTTGCCGGGTTGCCCGTGGACAAACGCTCAGTTCGTTAGTGGTGGCTGGCAAGGGTGGATTGCCTGTTAATGCGAGTGAAGATCTGATGCTGCCTGCTTCAGGTTCAACAACAGAATCTGACAATCCTGGTGCTAAACCTGCTAGCCAGTCTCACACAAAAAATAAAGCGATGAAACAGCCCGTAAAGTGTCCGCAGGACATGAAATGAACGAGCAAATGCTGATAAGAACATTTAGTTTGGCTGGATGCAGAAGAAGACAAACATTGATTGAAAAGTATCTCTTCGTGATTTCTTTTCTGTTTGTATCTGTTTCCGTTGTAGCGGAGGATGGACAAGGTTCAAATTTTTTGAAACGTCCTGGCGCAGACTTGCCAGTACTGCCAGAATTTATCCATCAACAGGATTCGGAAAGCATTCTCCTGCCTGAGTTACCACAAGGACTAATACCTGACTATCAGAACAATCAGCGTTTTATGTTGGAAGGAATTGTGTTGGACGGTAATCATGTCGTGAGTGATGCCGAGTTAACAGCAGCGGTGGATAGCTTCATCGGCACAGAGATTAGCCTGGCAGATCTTGAAACCATTCGGCTGGCGTTGACTCAGGTTTATAAAGACAAAGGCTATACGTCATCCGGTGTCATCTTAAAAGATCAGCATATTAGTGATCGCATGATTAAATTTGAGGTGATTGAGGGACGCCTGGAAACAATCAACATCTCAAATGCTGGAAGGTTGCACGATAGCTATATAGCCA
>JAZGEP010000170.1:0-5374 GCA_036478815.1 Methylococcales bacterium | reverse complement strand
TTGAATTATGGTTTTTCACCGCTGACTATACTCCAATAACCGGAGCTTGGGGTCACATCGATATTGATAAATCCAGTTTCCGAAAGTATCTCAGTCAATTCCAGTCCTGAAAACTGTTGTCCTTCGGACCATACCAGCATTGCAACGCTGGACGCTGCGGCAATAAACGGCCCTGATTTGTCATTGTGATAGAGGATCTCATGGATGATGATTTTGCCTTTGTCGGGCAGGCTTTCAAAACTTTTCTGAGCCAAAAAACGGCATTTTTCTATTGGCCAATCATGGAATATTTGAGAATAAAAGTGGATATCTGCTGATGGATAAGGTGATTTCCACATATCCCCAGGGTGGATCGACATACGCTTTTGAAGCTGATATTTTTGGATGTGCTCTTCAGCAACTTCACAAACTGGTTTAATATCATAAACTATAGCCATTAGGTGTGACCATCGATTCAGCGCACCAATTGCATGGGCTCCTGAACCACCACCAACATCCAACAGGCAATGACAGTCGGATAAATCAACAAGATCTGGCCAGAAAAATGCTGGTTCTACACTGATACTGTGCATGCCACGAGTGAAAGCTTTAGCTTGCTCGATTTGTTCTTCGTGTGCAAGGAAGATATCATTGCCGCCATAGGTCTGGGGGGAATTCGAGAGTACAGCGTCTTTAAGGCTTTCTACAGAAGTTGAGAATGGATTGTGTGTAATCATGTCGAAGATACCACCAAAATAAGTTGAACTCTCTTTTAGTAGGTAATGTTCAGCAGTTTCTGTTAAAGCATATAAATCATCATTCCGCTGTAATAGTTCTAAAGACAGATTGGCCAATAGTAGCGCTTCTGTAGGACGTTCAGCAATATTAAGCAACTCTGAAACTTCTGTTAATGATCGTGGCTGTTGACCCAAGAGTTCAAACAAACCCAACTCGTATGCAACAAATACAGCACGGTATCCTATTGCTCCAGCAATAATGTCCCAGAGAACATTGCTAGTATCATGTTGTTTTTTTCGATCTTGTTTCTTATTCATAGATAGAGTAGATAATTCCTATAAACTTACACGATATTGTTTCTTGTATGTGTGGCAAGTCTTTATGTTAAGAAATTGATTTGGATTGTTCTCAATTATCCCAGCTTCTATCAGATGCCCCCTCGTAACAAATACGATTGCAATGCAGTGGAAATAAACTGCCTGCCGGTTTAGTGTATGCATCGATATTACAAGCTAGCGTTCCGGCAGAAAAACACAGTACAAGATATTCGGAAAGCTCTTGGGTTGATAAACCTTGATCTGCTGCTAATCCAGCAATGACAGCAGCTACGTTCATATGCATACGCCATCGCCCAGTCAACAATATATTTTCAATAGAAAAAGCTAGCTTTACAAACTCGCCATTAGCAAAACCAAGTTGATTTGCTAAATTCATTAATGGCGCAATCCGCTCATCTGTTTGAACCAGTGGTCGACCATATCCAAAAATGTTTCTGTATTTCTTAAGTTCCGAGCGAACTATTTCTGATAAATCTATTCCTAATCCCAAACCTTTATTTGCACGGAACATGAAATCGATTGAATAAGCTGCAGGGCGTCGCCCATAAATGACTGCCTCAGAGACAGCAGTCGCGGCACTTACCCCTAATGCGGAAGTGCTTCTGGCGCTTCCCGCTAGAGCGGCAACTCGATTATTCCAAATACGTGGGTCGGGGTAACTAGTACAAATCGTCCAAATCCCTTCAAACAAGCGAATCTGCTTTTCATTAAACTCACGACCAGTAATCCCAAACAACAATAACCCCATCCAGGAACTATCGCCAAGTTCCTGAAACAAATCTTTTCCGCGAAACACAACGCGTTCGCCCGGAAACCAGGCTCCCATGTCTGTTTCCCAGTTGTTTTCTGCGTCCAGTAATGTTTGCGGACCACGCATAATTAGCTGTTTTCTGTTGTTGTTTCAGAAAAAGGGCCGGGATCATTTGTTAACACCAGACCATCTCCGAAAAATGGGTATTTCCGCCAGCCATATTGGCGTTGTTCCAGTGCATGTGCTGCGGCTCCCGGTAGTCTCAGTAACAGGTATAGCATTTCGCCTTGTTCTGCCGTCATTTCCAGATCAATCATAGCAGCTGCACCCACACCAGTCATGGTTAACGGGCAATCTGCAAAGCCTTCCAGACTGTTCCGGTTTTGCTCTAGCCACTCTAATGCGCCACCTGGATGATATGCAACCAGTGCTTGCAGAGTTTGTTTGATCGGGGTTGCGCAACTGGCTCCGTGAGGATCAAAACCGGGAGGGTGTTCCATTTCCGGCCATACATCGGCACGTTCTTCCTTGGGTGGATTTTTGATCTGTTGTTGCCAAAGCTTAAGATCTTGACCACAGTGTTGCCAGTATTCCATCGCCAGTAATACTTCACGTGCACCACCGAGTTGCCCCGCACCCACCGCCAGTGCTGCTATCAAACAGGAAGCGGATGTAGAGCCGCCTACACCGGCACAGTTGGCTGCGCGAATGCTGTGATCACGTGGTCCCTGATTAGCAATGGCAACAGCAAGGGTTTCAAGCAGATGAGCTTGTTCAGGCGCAGGTTTCTCCAGTTTGAATAACAGATACAAGTATTCGATCCAGCTTGCTTTGCCGAGTAAATCACCGTAGACATCGTATCCAGAAACATTGCAGCGTGCTGCTGCGAAGGGATTATCTGGTTCTGGAACCTCTTCCCAAATGCGGCTATGGATGACTTCTTCACTCATCAGGCAGTGTTTAATACATGTACTCGGCTTCCCATTGGTGGTATTTCTTCCGGATCGATGCGCACATCCAGCACAGTTGGGCCGGTTCGCATATACATTGCACCAACATCAATCGATTGTAAATCCTCTGGGGAGTTGATAATAATACCGTGTGCACCAATCGCATTGGCATAAGCGGCAAAATCAACAGTTGCGAGCTGATAAGCAATTGGTTCAGCGTTGCCAAGGCGTTGTCCATGTTTGACCATGCCATAAGCGCTGTCGTTTAAGATGATAAACACCATGGCAAGCTGTTCTTGCACTGCTACGCTGATTTCATGTCCACTCATCAGTAGTGAGCCATCACCAGTGATACACACGGTGGGTCGATTACGGCGTCCGAGTGCCAAACCAATGGCGACTCCGATTGCCCATCCCATTGACGAGAATTCCTGGCAGAAACACATCAGACCGGAATTCCTTTCATGATATCCTGAAATGCGTCTGTCGAAAGGATGAAGATAATGGATTGCCCATGCAGTGCTGTTGCCATTGTCAGCGATAAAACAAGTTTGCGGCGGAAATAATTCGGCTAGATCATGCATTAAGCGTTGAGGCTTGATTGGTGTAGAGTCATCATGACATTTGTACTCCTCGCGCATGTGAAAAGCAGTTTTTGACTGGCTAGCAGTGTGTGCTTTTTTGAGTGTGTTTTCATGCCAGGATTGATTAGTTTGCAAGGGTCGCTTCGTTTTAACAGGATGGTTGTTGCGTATATGTGTCAGTAGTTCGTCAAATATAGTAATAATTCGACCTTGCAGATGCAGTTGAGCCATTGGTGAGCGTGTCAAACGATTCTCACCAGCTTGAATATGAACCAGACGATTGTTGAGGATGGTTTTACGATTCCAGCCTCCGGTTGCCCATTCGCCGAGATTTGTTCCAACCGCGATGATCAGGTCAGTTTCTACATCAGATAATAGCTCATTGGCAGTGTCATGACCGGCAAATCCTGTTACGCCACGAAATAATGGATGATAAGGGCTGACAAATCCTTTCCCATCAGGTGTTGTGACGATCAGCGCTTGAAGGTGCATGGCCAATTCCAGAATTGTTCCGATTGCTTCGCCACAGTCGGAACCGATGACAAATACAGGTCTTTCAGCATTTTCAAGCAGCGAACATAACTCATCAGTTGCACTGTGATCGAATACTGAGCCAGGTTTAATTAATTTCGCTAGATCAAAAGTAGGTTTGGGGGTTGGTGAATGCGAACGCATGATGTCTAGCGGTAAACTCAGGTGAACTGGGCCGTTTGGTGACTGATGCGCTATCATGATTGCGGCGACCAGTTTACGTTCAAACTGATCAATATGAGAGACTAGTGAGCTGTAACGTGTGACATGTTGCATTATCGCCACAGTGTTAACTCCAGTGCAGGAGGAATCCTGTAACGCACCTCGACCGAAGTTGGATAAAGCTGTTTGTGCAGTGATGACCAGCATCGGAATTTGATTCTCGTATGCAGAAGCCACACCGGTAATCAGATTGGTTGTTCCGGGGCCAGTGGTGGCGCAACACACACCGATTTTTCCGGTTTGACGTGTATAGCCTTCTGCCATAAATGCAGCACCTGTTTCATGGCGTGCTGTGATGGAGCGGGGGCCATCTCGGTGTTCACTGCGAGCTAAAGCATTATAGAACGGTTCAATCGCTCCACCTGGCACTCCGAATACAAACTCCACATTCAGCTGTTCCAGATAATTTATAAGTAAATCACCTAGTTCAAATGATATTTGCAGGTTTTTAGCTTGTGAGTAGTTCGCGACCATTTAAAGCACTCTAGTTAGTTAGTTTCTGTGATGGGGGCATGAAAGTTGACATAGCTGGACTCAATTGTCAATACTGTGAATGTAACGAATTGTTAAGCTTCTATAACAGATTGATTATAATGATCTATTTTGAGCCATTTTGTTGATATGACGTGCAAATTTAGATTGTCTAAAGTTAAGCAATGAGATAAGTGAGATTTAATGATTAGCCAATACGCACATGAAAATGAGTATTTATGTGTGGAATTTTGTGGAGAGTCAAGCGGGAAATCATAGCTGTAGTCATTCTATTGCAATGTTTCCCTATACGACTATCTGTAAAAAATGTGTGCACTCAATGCTGAATTTTCATGTACACAGAGTCTATGCTTGGTTAGGCTGTGTATGAAATGACTAGGAGGCTGTCCGAGAATAGAAAGCCTACTGCGAAAAAGCGAATTTCGGCCCATTTTTCCAATTAAATTTCGTTAAATACAGCAAGTATTCGTCTCGTTTAATCGAAAAAATGGACTCAAAATCGCTTTCCCTCGCTACGGCTTCTATTCTCGGACAGCCTCCGGAGGCTGTCCGAGAATATGATGGCTTGTTTATTTTCCATGCATAAGGTTAAAACCTTCGCCTTTCAGGCGAACAGATTTATCCCAAATGTTATAATTGCTAGATGGATTATCGTTATGGCGGCCATACAGTTTACAACATCGAATATCATTTTGTTTGGGTGACAAAATATAGATACCAAATATTACAAGGCGATGTGAGCCTGCGTGTAAGAGATTTGGTCAGGCAAACGTGTGAAGCATTTGAAAT
>JAZGEP010000169.1:0-6637 GCA_036478815.1 Methylococcales bacterium | reverse complement strand
AGTCTCTATGAGGCGAGAGGTGACTTTCAACTGATCGTCGAGCACATGGAACAAGCTGGCGATGGTGCTCTGAGGCGCGCGTTTGAAGCATTAAAACAACGCTTGCTGAAAGAAGGCTTGTTTGATCTGGAACATAAAAAAGCCTTGCCAGATTTTCCACATCAAGTTGGGGTGATTACTTCTCCGACTGGTGCAGCTGTTCACGATATTCTCGCAGTATTGCAACGCCGTTTTCCGGCGCTACCAGTGGTTATTTATCCAACCAGAGTACAAGGTGCAGATGCAGCATATGAGATTGCCAATGCTTTAAAGCTTGCTGATCAACAGGGTGATTGTGATGTTCTTATTCTCGCTCGTGGTGGTGGCTCTCTGGAGGATTTATGGGCATTCAATGAGGAAATCGTCGCCCATACTTTGTTCGAGTTGCAAACCCCGGTGATTAGTGGTGTTGGTCATGAAGTTGATTTTACCATTGCCGACTTTGTAGCCGATTTTCGTGCAGCAACGCCATCTGCGGCCGCAGAAACAGTCAGTCCTGAGCAAACAGAATGGATGGATAAGTTTAGCGGTTATCAGGTCTGGTTAGAGTATAAAATGCAGGAAATCATCGAGTCGCAGAACAAATCGCTGGACTGGTTAAGCAAACGCTTGCATCAAGTTCACCCAACCCGGCAAATCAATAGCCAGTCTCAACGCATTGATGAGCTGGATATGCGCTTAACAAGAAGCATGACTGCGCTATTGCAAAAACTCAGAGCACGCGAACACACTCAATCTGCGTTATTAATGCAGCAAAATCCTGCTGACACAATACAACATCATCAGGCGCAATTAGGTCAATTACAACAACGCCTAAATCAGACCATGAACGCCAAAATGCAGGATTGCCGAAATCAGCTCGCAACAAACAGCCAGGCTTTGCAAGCAATTAGCCCATTGGCAACCCTGTCTCGCGGGTATGCACTGGTCACTGACCCGGTTGATAATCAGATTATTCGCTCTGCTGAGCAAGTATCGACAGGGCAACGTATTTCCGCTCGCCTTGGCAAAGGCTCACTGATTTGTACTGTTGAGGAAGTCAATGAAAATTAAAGTTCTGATAATTAGCTGGTTTCTTTTAGGCAGTTCTACGCTATCGGCAATGCCTGCTCTCAATGCTGTACCTGGCGGCCTTTTGCAATTAACTGTGGAACAAGCTGATCAACCTGCACCAACAGTTACTTTTAATGATAGAAAGGCATTGGTCACCAAGCATAATGACAATTGGATCACCTTAATCGGCATCCCTTTATCAACAAAGCCCGGTGAACACCGGATTTATGTGCAGCCAGTTGGCAAAACCAAATACACCATTGTTTTCGATGTCAAACCAAAAGAATATCCCGCCTCGTATATCACCATTAAAAACAAGCGCAAGGTTAACCCCAACCCGGATGACATGAAACGCATCACAAAAGAACGGGTGCGACTTAACAAAGCTTTACGACACTGGACACAACAACAGCAGATTGATCTGGATTTTGAACTACCAGCCAAAGGTCGTATGAGCGGTGTATTTGGATCACGCCGATTTTTCAATAAACAACCACGAAATCCGCACAGCGGTCTGGATATCGCAGCCCCAACGGGAACAGCGGTCAAAGCCCCAGCCAAAGGTACAGTGATTGATACTGGTGACTTCTTCTTTAATGGCAACACTATATTAGTGGATCATGGACAAGGCTTAATCAGTGGCTATTTTCACTTGTCAGCAATCGAAGTAAAGCCAGGCCAGCAGATTAACAAAGGAGATTTACTCGGACGTATAGGCGCAACAGGGCGAGTCACCGGTCCACATTTACACTGGAATATCTATTTGAATCGAACCAAGATTGACCCGGCGTTATTCGTCAATGACCATCTTTTAGAGTTAAAAGATGGTGAAAAAGCCAAACTGAAATAGCATAAGACTTGCACTATTTTGTTAATGTTTTCATTGTCTTGGTTCTTTCTGGGAATCTTAATCAGATAGTAAGCCGATTTCTCAATAAGTAGGTGATCATAAATTTTTTAACATTTTGCTGGTTTATTTTGAGATCTTCTTCGTTGCAACTTATGATCTCCTGCTTAATTTTTTCAATTATTTGTATATTTAAGATACAAAGATTTAAAGTACTCAAAATTGCCACGAACAACTTGGCATTGGATCAGATATTTTTTATTTACATTCCACTTTTTGGCGGTTGCGATCTCAAACATGGAAAATACAGTAATAATTTTCCATGTTTGCTACCACTATATGACCATAGGTAGAAAATCTTCTATTGTATAAGAGTGATAGATGAAAATATTTTCCACATATCGCCAATGTTAGGTTTAAAATTCGCCCCACGGTAAAGGTGGCAACGTATCTGAATTATCATCTAAGTACTGACCCCCAATTTTTTGTATTTCGTCCATGTTAAATAACCCAGCTCCTTCTTTTAGCGCGATATCAGCTAAGGAGGCTGTCCGAGAATAGAAGCCGTAGTGAGGGAAAGCGGTTTTGAGTCCATTGTTTCGATTAAATGAGGCGAATACTTGCTGTATTGAACGAATTTAATCGGAATAATGGGCCAAAATCCGTTTTTCCGCAGTAGGCTTCTATTCTCGGACAGCCTCCTAGATAAACCAGTGGTGGTTTTCTCAGCCTAGCGGCCCGATCAATTATCTCTAGAACTTTTTTAAGAAACTCAGAAACATCGAACTCTAATTCAAAATCCACCCTTTTTTTTATCTCTAATTCAATATTGGTCATTTTTTACTCCATAAACCTAACAATAAAATCAACCCGACACTAACTACGTCCTGGTACCGTCCTTGCGCTTATTTGGCGCAGGTTATTAAAGCGTTATGTTTTAAAGACATTCCAAGCCAAGGAATAGTAAAACTCAAAGCACGGCAAGAAGTATGGTATTAGATTAAATATTATGAATGGTGAAGCACTAAATAAACTTTTTTTGCTGTATAAAAAATATGTACCTAACAGAAAACCGGATGCAAACATCTCAGATGTGTTTGTTTTGGTCAACTAAGAGTTGATGAACGGTTGTTCAGGGTATTCTGGTTTGTCTCCCACAGCCTTCGTTACTGCTATTGAGTTGGAAAAGACATCCATGTTTTCAGTAGGTTGGGTTGGCGATAGCGTAATCTAACAGACACCATTGTTTATGCAAGTGCTGTTGTTGGGTTACGATGCAAGCATAGTTTGTTGGAAATTCAAGTGATTTTTGTTTTGTGCATCTAATCCAACCTTCTACTGAAAAAATTGGTGTTCTATTTTAACTTAACGAGTTGTGATTTCCGTGGGAATTCGGCCTTGGACGCTCCAGTGTTCTGGAACGCTGGAACGAGTACATCAATAACCTGGGGAATTGATTAAGAGCGGTGCAACTCAGGTCTAATGATTTCGACAAATCATTTAATCAATTCCCGAATTGCAGTTGCATTTTCTGAAAATATTGCTCGACTGTAAACTGTTGTGCTTGATGCACACAGGCATGACGCATTTGTAGTGCTTGTCTATTAGATAGTTTGTTAACTGCTTCAATAATTTGCAAATCATCCACAGCAGCAATCAATACACCAGTTTCCCCATCAATCACAGTTTCCAGCAAACCACCTTCAGCGGCGCCGATAACAGGTTTTCCGGCTGCCATTGATTCTACTGGCGAGATCCCGAAATCTTCATTCATCGGTAAATAAATGGTTGCGATTGCTCGACCAACCAGATCAATTAATTGTTGTTGACTCGCCCAGCCAGTAAAGCGAATATTGGTTGCATTATTGGCAATGCGTTTGAGGCGTGGAAGATCACTACCACCGGAAGTAACCACCAGCTGTTTGTCTGGCATTTTGACAAAAGCCTCAACAATCAGGTCAACACGCTTGTAAGGTTCAAGACGCGCTGTCGATAAATAATATTCACCAGTGCTTAACCATTTGTACTGCTCGGTATTGACTGGTGGATAAATCACTGTGGAATCAACGTTAAGATTATCCAGCAGCCGCTGACGAACATTTTGTGAATTTGCAATCAGCGTATCCATTTGATCAATTGCTTGTTCAAATCGTGGCCGCACATATTCAATCAGCGCATGTAGTACCGGACGCTGCCAATATGGAATTTGCTGTAAATAAAAATCCTTCAAGTCGTATACGAAACGCGGCGGGGTGTGGCAATAGTAGATATTTTTTCCGTCAACATGGTTCCACACTGCAACCGGAGCATAGCTGCCACTGTAAATAACAGTTTCATAGTTCGATAGATAACCGGTTTGATGTCGAAATGCATACAACATGCGTATTGCTTGTAATGCAGGGTGTGAAACGGGTGTGGTCAGTGTATGGGCAACACTTTCTTGAAACAATTCAGGGTTGAGGAAACCAGTCTGTAGCTCCAGTTCTGGAAATAATTCTACAGTGGTTAGAGCTAGCTGTTCTGCACCACCATTGGCAAGCAGGAAATCATATAATAAAGCATTAGCCATACAAGCAGTGCTTACATTGCATGCAAGGGTTACCAAAGTAAACTGGAGAAGAACACTGTTTATGGGCTATCAATATCCAGCTGTTGCATTGAATGTTGATAGAACAGCAAGTCTTCCTTGTTGTGCTCAAGAATTGTCGCATACAATGATTCTCCTAGTGCTTGTTCTATATGCACCAATTTGTCTTCCAGGTGCTCCGATGATTGATCTGTCACATTCTTTCTCGATTGGATTACTTGAAAATTCAATCCTTTCGCTGCTAGATTTTTTTGTAATACCATCATCGATTCGGCAAATCGCTCTACAACACCGAGTACAGAAAAACGCTCAGATTGTTCCAATGCATAGTTTAATCGTCGCTCATCGGTTAATGGTTCGTTCACGGTGGAAGTACAGTAGCGAATGAAATAATTGCAAAAAGTTTTGTAGCCCTGATCCAGGTGCCATCGTACATAGTCTGCAAAATCATAGCGTTTTGCGGCTTTAGCGCTTGGATTATTGACTCGTTGAACGTGCTCGAAACGATAGACTGATCCTACACGAACAATTGGATGGCGCAGCATCATGATGATGCAATAATCAAGACCTGGCATTGTGTGAAGTGGTAAAGGCAAGTGGTGACTGGCGAATGCAACAATTTTCGGGTTTTGACGGAAATAATCCTCAAGAAACGCCTGCTTTCCCTCTGCCAGCTTGTCTGATTCTCGATGATCTACAAATTGCTTGCCGTAATTATGCTTCAAGATGTTATCAACAGATGTCCCCGCATTTTTAAAAATGTGAGCATGCAGGATAACCGTGCGTGATGGATTATCAGATTCCATATGTAATTATTGATGTGCTAATCAAGCAGGCGATTAGCCCGTGGATTGCTGGTTTTGGAAATTCGTTGTAACGGGTAACGTATAAAAAGATGAATTAACCTAACTTTAACATTCCATCCAATGCCAGTTTTGCATAGTGAGCAGTATCATCATCGACTTTGATTTGATTAACAACCTTACCATCCACTAAATTTTCCAGCACCCATGCCAAGTGTTGCGGATCGGTGCGGAACATGGTGGAGCACATACATAACATCGGCGACATGAAATGTACTTTTTTGCCCTGATGTTTGTATTGTGATTTCAGTCGATTCACTAGATTTAGTTCGGTTGCGACCAGCCAGCGTGTATTTGGTTCGGCATTATGAATGGTATCGATGATATATTCAGTTGAGCCTACATAGTCTGACTTCTGACACACTTCAAAGGGCGCTTCCGGGTGTGAAATGATGTTTGTGTCAGGATATTTCTCCAGAAACGCATCAATGTGTTGTGGTTGGAATATTTGATGAACCGAGCAGAAGCCTTTCCACAAAATCATTTTGGCATCTTTAATCTGCTGTTCGGTCAGGCCGCCCATGGGTTTGTCGAAATCCCAGGTAACCATTTGTTCAAGCGGAATGCCTTTGCTGTATCCAGTATTGCGTCCCAGATGTTGATCGGGAAAGAATAATATTTTTTCCCGGCGCTTAAAACTCCAGTCCAAAATCGGCGGTGCATTGGTTGATGTGCAAACAATTCCACCATGTCGCCCACAGAATGCTTTAAGGTCGGCAGCTGAATTAATATAGGTAATCGGGGTCACTTGCTGATCAGCATCAAGCACAGTGGACAATTCTTTCCAGCAACGCTCGACATTTATCAGGTTTGCCATATCTGCCATTGAGCAACCCGCTGCAAGATCTGGCAAAATAGCAACCTGGTCATCTCGTGACAAAATATCAGCCACTTCCGCCATAAAGTGTACACCGCAAAAAACAATGTAATCGGCTTTTGAGTCTGCTGCTTTTCTGGATAGTTTCAGTGAATCACCAGAAAAATCGGCATGTTTGAAGACTTCTTCACGTTGATAGTGGTGACCGAGGATAATCAGTCGATCACCCAGTTGCTGTTTGGCGCGAATAATACGCCTATCGCACTCGTTATCGTCGAGATCGGCGTATTCCTGAATTGCCAGGTTTGCTACCATTTTCGTTACCTCAATCTACACTTGGTGTTGCTTATTCAACGTAACTGCTCAGATTGCCCTCTATTTTGTTCAAGAGCAAGGCGAAAGCGCGGAGTTTATAGGTATAAATGAGCACT
>JAZGEP010000168.1:0-3572 GCA_036478815.1 Methylococcales bacterium | reverse complement strand
TAGCTGAACGCACAGCAGATGCAGAAATTAAATTATCACAGTTAATTTATTCTGAACGCAGCTGGTCTGGTTTTGATGTTGCCAGATTATTGAAAGAAGCTGAAGATACCTTGTTTCAAAGCCGTGTGCTTGATGTTATGAGTCAAAGTGCAACAGCGTATCTACAAGTTTTACTAGCGCGTGCCACAGAACAAGTTAGAGCGGCGAATCTGAAGGTCAGTGAGACTAATTTGGAATTAGCACTCATGCGTTTAAAAATTGGTTACTCAGACCGTTCCGAAGTGTTGCGCTGGAAAAGTGTGATTGCGACAGATCGAAGTGCCTTATATATTGCGCAAGCGGATAAAAACCTAAAATCAACCGAATTAAAGAGGCTCCTGCATTTACCTTTAAATGCGTTAATTGCGGTTACAGACGATGGTATTTCAAGCCAGATGAACATGCTTGAGAATGATAAGTTCAATCGTTTTTTTGATAATAGTGTTAATTTTGATCGTTATGTTGGTTTCGAAGTGGCTCGTGCTCTGGATAACGCGCCGGAACTCAAGCAAATTGATTATTTGCTGCAATCAGCTAACAGGCAGTTAGATGCAGGGAAACGTGCTTATTACGTTCCTGATATTAGTATGAATGCCCGATTCGGTCAAAACATAGAGCAAGGGGGTAATGGTGCACAAAATAATAATTTACAAAACGATAACTGGACTGTTGGTTTTCAAGCGTCGTTACCTTTATTAACTGGCGGGGCTCGCTCATCAGAAGTCTCGCGAGCAAGTCACACAATCATTCAGAATCAGTATCAGCGACAAAATATACAAGAAGTGATTGAAGCCAGAGTCCGTAGTGCACTGCAAAAAACCCAAGGCAGCTTCCCCTCGGTTCGATTAACTCGAGATGCCGCTGTGGCTGCTAAAGAGAATTTCACTCTGGTTAGCGATACCTATGCAAAAGGTTTAATTTCCATTACCAGCTTAATTGATGCACAAAATGCGGTGTTGTCTGCAGATTTATCAGCGGTTGAAGCCTTATATTCATTTATGATTGATTGGGTGGAAATCCAGCGCTCAACAGCCAACTTTGATCTGCTCCTGTTTGAAAAAGGTATTGATAACTGGTATCAAGAATTAGATAGCTATTACCAAAACGGCCATTAAGGACTGAGATGTTTAACCACCAATCACTCGTGATTTTAAGTGCTTGTCTGCTTCTACTCATCGGTTGCGAGCAACAAGAACTTGCTGTGCAACAACGCTTGCGCAGTGTTAAATATCAGCAAATTACAGCTGCCAGTGGGAGTGTGTCACGTACCTTTTCTGGCTTGGCAAAAGGCAGTCAGGAGGCAAACTTAAGTTTTAAAATTGCGGGAACAATTGAGTCGTTACCTATTAAGGTCGGTGATCATTTGAAGGCTAACCAACTCATTGCTCAATTGGATAGCGCTCAATATGAATTGCAAGTGCAACAAGCACAGGCTGCTTTAGCTCAGGCGACAGCCTCACAGCGCAATGCTCGCGCCGCCTTTGAGCGATTGAAAGGTCTTTATGAAAATAATAATGCGTCACGCAATGATCTTGATGCTGCCAGAGCTTTGTCTGATTCTAATCAAGCTCAAGTTCAGGTTGCAAGAAAAAGTCTGGAGTTGACGCGACTTAATCTCTCGTATACTCGATTAAGATTAAACCAAGCCTGTGATATCGCTGAGGTTAATGTTGAAAACAATGAAAATGTCAGCAGTGGGCAAAGCATAGTTAAAGTGAGCTGTGGTCAGCAAATGAATGTTGAAGTTGCGGTACCAGGCAATTATGTGACATTGATTAAGCAGCAGATGCCTGCTGAGGTGACTTTTGGTGCCAGACCGGGAGAAAAATTCCCGGCATCGGTAACGGAAGTGAGTGTTGCCTCAATTGCTGGTGGCACCACCTTTCCGATTACTGTTGAACTCGATGATAATCCTGCACAGCTACGCTCCGGGATGGTCGCAGAAGTGAATTTTCACTTCAACCATCAATCAACAGCCAAGTATATAGTTGTGCCAGCCATTGCCATCAGCGAAGATATGCAAGGACGCTTTGCGTATATTGTTGAACCTACAGACGACAAAAACGTGGGTGTTATTAAACGCCATCCGGTAACAGTCGGGGAGTTAACTTCCCAAGGACTGGAAATTATAGATGGGTTGAAAATAGGCGATAAAATCGTAACAGCGGGCGTTACTGTTATTCGAGATAAGCTTCACGTGAAAATAGATTGATGCGCTGAGTAGTGACGATGAATCTTACCAGTATTGCTTTTCGCTTTGATCGAGTTATTTATGTGCTGACTGTTCTGTTGGTGCTCAGTGGTATTAGTGCGTATTTTGATTTACCAAAAGCACAGGATCCCGGTTTTACAATTCGCACAGCTGTTATCACCACGCATTTCCCAGGCGCCAGTCCCGAACGAATAGAACTACTGGTCACAGACAAGATTGAAAAAGTGGTTCAGGAATTACCTGAATTGGATCATGTTAAATCTCAATCAGAAAATGGTGCGTCAACAGTTTATGCCAATTTTAAGGAACGTTATCGTGATATGCGGCCTATTTTTGATAAATTACGGCGTAAAATTGATGATATTAAGGATTTACCGGAAGGCGTCATTGGCCCCTTTGTCAACGATGAGTATGGGGATGTGTTCGGCATGGTCTACGCTTTATCCGGAGACGGATTCAGTTATGCCGAACTAAAAACCTATGCAGATGATGTGCGCAATCAATTGCTAAAGCTTGCCTCGGTTTCCAAAGTCGAGATTCAAGGTGCTCAGGATGAGGTTGTCTACGTTGAATACATCAATTCACGCTTAACAGAACTTGGTATATCACCCCAGCAGTTAAGTCAAATTCTATCATCTGCCAATATTTTACAACCGGGTGGAGAAATACTGGTTGGTCAAGAGCGGATTGCTCTAGAGCCCAGCGGCAATTTTGACTCACTGGAAGATATCCGCAGAACAGTGGTGCAATTGCCGAATCAAAACCAGGTCATTTATCTGAATGATATTGCAAAAATTTATCGGGGATATGCTGACCCTGCCAAAAGTAAGGCGCGATTTAATGGCAAGCCAGTATTGGTTATTTCTATTTCCATGCAAGAAGATGGAAATATTTTAGAACTGGGTAAAAGCCTGGAACAACTGATTCCTGAATTGGAGAGTAATTATCCTTGGGGGGTGCAAATAACCCCGCTGTTTTTTCAACCTGAATTAGTTGCTGATTCAGTCAGTGGTTTTATGAGCAATCTGATACAAGCTGTGAGTATCGTGATGCTGGTTATGTTGGCTTTTCTCGGGTTTAGAACGGGTTTGCTAGTCGCCCTGTTGATTCCAATCACGATTACAGTGTCATTCGTGCTGATGCAAGTGTTTGATATTACTATCAATCAAATTTCACTGGCTGCATTAATTATCGCTCTGGGATTATTGGTAGACAATGCCATTGTCATTGTTGAAAGCATTATTGTGCGAAGACAACAGGGAGATGATGCGCAAACTGCCGCGATTGAATCGGGACGGGAACTGGCTGTCCCACTGCTGAT
>JAZGEP010000167.1:0-14979 GCA_036478815.1 Methylococcales bacterium | reverse complement strand
AGGAACGTGCATGGAATAACTTGAACAATTGACGTAGGCCATTGTTGTCAAATTACTGTTCATATTCAAGGCGCGAAAACAGGCGCATCGTGAGCGATGTAACTGTTTTCGCAACACCGAAGATGAGCAAAAAGACAAGTGAATTGTTGAAGTTATTCCATGCACGTTCCTTAGTAAGCGCTACTCTGTTAAGGTGGCTTGACGAAATAAATAGACCAATCTAACTTGTCTTTTTGCTTCTGACCACACAGTCTCAATCGTTACCTAGAATCACTATGCGCCTCATGTGATCGTTCGGTCAGAAATAACAACCATGTACAATATTGGTCTATTGATTCCATCAAACCACCGAAAACCTTGTCAAGAAAATGCAAGATTCTCTAAAACTGTCTTATCATTCAATATTATTATGCCCATTTTCAAACAGTACAGTGAGCTGGATATATGTTTGTACGTATTGAGTATGAATAGAAATTCTCAACCAGTTGCTATGCTGACTGCATATTGTCGTTAATCATTAACAGGAATAGATTATCACGCTTCTGTTTGCCAAATCACCTTCCCTAAACATTCGTATTAGCATTGCGGTGATTGTTTCACTGGTGTTAGTCATTTGTGATTTTCGGTTTCATCAATTCGATATAATACGCAATACCCTGTCAGTATTGGTCTACCCCATTCAGTATACTGTGGGAATACCTGTGCGACTCAAGCAACAGATCAACACTACATTTATCTCCTTTCAAGAATTGCAAGAACAAAATCACTCACTAAAACAACAACAACTGATTGATAAAACACGCTTACTGCGTCTCGCTTCCCTGGAAAAAGAAAACATACGCTTACGGGCACTGCTGGAACATTCATTTACTCTGGGTGAACATGTGCTGGTTGCTGAACTCATTGAAGTCAATATGGATCCATATAAACATACGGTAATGGTCGATAAAGGTCTCCGCTTTGAGGTTAATGTAGGACAACCTGTTTTTGATAATTTCGGGGTGGTAGGTCAAGTGATTCGATCAATGCCGCTCAATTCAGAAGTGATACTGATTACTGATCCAGGCCATGCAATTCCAGTCACAATTAACCGCAACGATCTACGCACAATAGCAATTGGTCGCGGTCAAAACAACCAGTTATCCTTGCCATTTCTGCCAAATAATGCCGATATTAAACCAGGTGACTTGCTGGTAACATCAGGACTTGGTGGAAAATTTCCATCCGGCTACCCGGTTGCGACCATTGACAAAGTGACAATTCAGCCTCATAAGCCATTCCTGAAAATCACCGCGAATCCATCTGCCCATCTAAATCGCAGCCGTGAACTACTCATTGTATGGAGCGACAATACACCAGTTGCACTTGACCCACAGCACGATCAATCGACACTGATCAATCCTATAGAGTCTGTAAATGAATAAGTCACCGTTTTTGCATCCCAGCTTCAGGCCATCTTCTGTCGATCTTCAATCGCAAAACCCTCAACGTAGCATACTACGCCTGCGGTTTTTCTCAATCAGACCAACAGAGCCTAGCCTAAATCTGGGCGCAAAAACGATGACTTATTCATTCCCAGATCCTAAATACAATGTCTCAAATTAGTTTTTTTGCCTGGATTTTGGTTGCAATGGCGCTAAAAATAGCGCCATTGCCATCTGTACTAATCCCCTACAACCCAGACTGGATTCTGCTGGTAATCATTGCCTATGTTCTGGCAACACCTCATCGATTCAGCATTGGCAGTGCCTGGTTAATTGGATTACTCACTGATGTATTAACTTCAAAATTGCTTGGCCAATATGCATTAGCCTATGCTGTGTGTGCTTATATTGTAGCGACTTTGCATCGACAAATTCGGCTGTTTCCGATAATACAACAATGCGTTGTGGTGTTTTTACTGTTATTGATTGCTAATGCGACAATTTATATCACCACTAGCATTCAAGGCATTCCTCGCACTGACTGGACATATTGGTCAACCACCATCATCGGTGCATTAATCTGGCCACTGCTTAGCCGTTTGCTAAACAGAGTTCGATGATGATTAAGGAACTTGCATGGAATAACTTGAACAATGATGGCGCAGGATTGTTGTTGCTGACGAAACCATCTCAAGAGGCGCATCGTTGTTCTACGCAACGATTGAGATCGTTTCGTCAGGAGCAAAAAGACCAGCCAGAATGTTCAAGTTATTTCATGCACGTTCCTAAACAATCCTTCACCTGTTGATAGTGGCTAGGTAGCACATGGTACTTCATCTTGACGAGATCAGAAATACACCACAGGAAAAACGACTATTTTTCAGTCGGGTCATCGTTGCATTTGTACTAGTCACCTTGCTCATGCTCGGACTGGTCGCTCGCCTAATTTATTTGCAGGTTGATGGGCACCAGCATTATGCAACATTATCCAAGCAGAATCGCATCAAAATTACTCCACTACCTCCAACTCGCGGCCTTATCTATGACCGCAAAGGTCGCATCCTGGCCGAAAACCTACCAACTTACAGCCTGGAAATCATCCCTGAACAAGTACAGGATATGGAACAGACCCTGGCTCAATTGAAAACACTACTCAATCTTTCAAACCAAGAGATCGAACGGTTCCAAAAGCTGCGTAAGCGCCAGAAGCCATTTGCTTCAATACCACTTAAATTAGCATTATCCGAGCAAGAGTTTGCTCGTTTCGCTGTCAATCGGACTTTTTTTCAAGGAGTGGATATTCAGGCACGCCTGAAACGCTCATATCCATATCAGCAACTAACAGCGCATGTTGTTGGTTATATGGCACAGATTAATGGAACCGAGCTTAAAAACCTGGATATCAATCGTTATGGTGGAACTCACTATATCGGTAAATCCGGCATTGAAAAAAGTTACGAGTCGTTATTACACGGTTATGCTGGTTATGAGGAAATTGAAGTCAATGCTGAGCGTCGATCGATTAGAACAGCTGGTTCAGTTGCAGCTGTTCCAGGTAAAGATATCAAACTATCACTTGATATTGATCTACAGAAAATAGCATATGATGCACTTGGTGAACATAGTGGCGCCGTGGTTGCCATTCAACCCGATACTGGCGAAGTATTGGCACTGATCAGCAAACCCGGTTTTGATCCTAATAAATTTGTATCCGGATTAACCACCGCGGAATACCAAACTCTGCAAACCTCGAAAACCCGCCCTTTGTTCAACAGAACCATTCACGGAGTCTATCCACCTGGCTCAACAATCAAACCATTTCTTGGCTTGGCTGCTCTGCATTATAAAACTACCACACCTCAAAAAACAACGTATTGTCCAGGGTATTATCAATTGCCCAAACTCAAACATAAATACCGTTGTTGGAAGTCACAAGGTCATGGCACAACAAATTTACTCAAGGCTATTACTCAATCCTGTGATGTTTATTTTTATAGTCTGGCACAGAATCTGGGTATTGACAGAATTCATGCCTTTCTCTCTGATTTTGGATTTGGCAAACAATCCGGGCTGGATATTCCCGGCGAAAAAGCAGGACTATTACCTTCACGCAAGTGGAAACGTGCGGCTCGTCGACAACCTTGGTATCCTGGTGAAACGTTGATTACCGGTATTGGACAAGGATTTTTACAAATCACCCCTTTGCAACTGGCACGCGCAACTGCAATACTTGCTAATGGCGGCAAAGTCATTAAACCAACCTTGGTCAATCATCAGGTAACACAGGCTGACACCAACACCTTAGACACCTTGCATTTTGGCAAAGCGGATTATCAAAGGATTGTCGATACCATGGTTAACGTTGTGCATGGAACGCGCGGAACAGCACGTAAAATAGGCAACTCCATCTCCTATCGAATGGCTGGAAAAACAGGAACCGCACAAGTATTTACGATAAAGCAGGAAGAAAAATATGATGAAAAAATTCTTGCCAAGGAATTACTCGATCATGCCTTGTTTATCGCCTTTGCACCTGCCGATGCTCCGCGTATAGCCGTTGCAGTTGTCGTTGAAAATGGCGGTCACGGTGGTTCAGCCGCTGCTCCAATTGCACAGCAGGTCATTGATCATTTTTTGAAAACAGTGGATCAACCACTAGAAATCTCTAAAACACAAACGTTTAACTCTGAATGATGAGAAGATCAACAAGCTATGATCACAATCTGGAGATCTCAACCAATCATGATTGGTTATTTCAACGACTTCATTTTGATGCCGTACTCGTGTTTGCACTGATCACATTGGCAATACTCGGTCTGGTTATTTTTCATAGTGCCAGCGGCGCTAGCATTGCATTATTATATAAACAAATCATTCGTCTAGGAGTGGCTTTTGTACTGATGTTTGTAATCGCACAAATCCCTCCCTCTATTTTTCAACGCAGCAGCCCCTTACTGTATATGCTTGGCTTAATTTTACTGGTTCTGGTATTGCTGGCTGGCGACATTGGAAAAGGTGCACAACGCTGGTTGGTCGTTGCGGGGTTCCGCTTTCAACCCTCTGAAATAATGAAAATTGCTATGCCGATGATGATTGCTTGGTATCTGGCTGCACGACCTTTACCACCGCGCTTGATACAAATAGTCTTTGCTGTGTTTTTACTCGCCATACCTACATTCTTAATCGCCAAACAGCCCGACTTGGGAACCGCGATTCTGGTCGCAGCTTCTGGAGCGACCATCTTGTTTATGGCCGGGATGTCATGGATTCTCATCCTTGGAGTCATTACTATTGGCGCTGGTTGTGCGCCCATACTCTGGCATTTCATGCGTGATTATCAACGTAGCCGGGTGCTGACTTTCCTCAATCCCGAAGCAGACCCACTTGGAACGGGGTATCATATTATTCAATCAAAAATAGCGATCGGTTCAGGCGGTATCAATGGCAAAGGTTGGCTAAAAGGCACTCAGACCCAGCTGAACTTTCTTCCTGAAAGCTCCACTGATTTTATTTTCTCAGTATTCGCTGAAGAATTCGGCTTAACCGGGACACTCGCCTTGATCGCACTCTATCTGATCATTATTGCCCGCGGCCTGACAATCGCAGCACAAGCACAAGACAGTTATAGCCGTCTGCTGGCTGCTGGTATTACATTGACATTTTTTGTCTATGTGTTCGTCAATATAGGGATGGTTACGGGTGTGTTACCAGTAGTCGGAGTACCCTTGCCTTTAATTAGTTATGGCGGTACATCAATGATTACAATTATGTTTGGTTTCGGGATACTGATGTCGATACAAACGCATCGAAAATTGATACCCTCTTAGGAACGTGCATGGAATAACTTGAACAATTAACGTAGGCCATTGTTGTCAAATTACTGTTCATATTCAAGACGCGAAAACAGGCACATAGTGAGCGATGTAACTGTTTTCGCAACACCGAAGATGAGCAAAAAGACCAGTGAATTGTTCAAGTTATTCCATGCACATTCCTAAGGCAACTCACAATCGTTATTGGACAATTTATGAATACGCTGAGTAATTTAATGACATAAAATCCGGCATGACATACAACTTTTTACTTAAGAGTGAGGATTTAATAAGTTGCCGAAGTTTGGCGCAGCATTTTTGCTCATCTTTGGCGTTACAAAAACAGTTACATAGCTCACTATATGCCTGTTTATGCGCCTTGAAAATGAAAAAATTCCTGCGAAAAATTGTTAAACTAATGATACTCAGGTACTTTACTCCTACGCCATAATAGAGACTTATTTCTCATGAACCCTAAATTAACTGTGATAATTTTTATATCCTTATTGAATATAATACAAACTGTGATTGCTGATGAAATAGATCCTAAACCCGCAATGCAGCAATTCAAAACTGAAATGCACAATCAGCATGGTTTTGATAAACAGTATCTGGAAAACTTGTTTGCTAAAATCGAGCTGCGTGATTCGATCATCAAAGCAATCAGCAGACCAGCAGAAGGCAAACCCTGGCATCAATATCGGAACATTTTTTTGACCAATTCACGTATCAAGGGCGGCGTAGAATTCTGGAACAAGCACGAAACAACCATTCGTAAAGTTGCTGAAAAATATGGTGTGCCGGCTGAAATCATGATTGCAATACTTGGCGTCGAAACCCGTTATGGTGGCAATACTGGCTCATATCCGGTAATGGACGCCATTTCCACGCTGGCTTTTCTATACCCGAAACGTAGCCCTTTTTTCCGCAAAGAGCTTGAACACTTTTTATTGTTGACACGAGAAGAAGGTGTAGATCCATTCAGTTTAAAAGGCTCATATGCAGGAGCCATGGGCTTACCCCAATTTATGCCCAGCAGTTATCGCAGTTACGCTGTAGATTTTGATGGTGATAATCGTCGTGATATCTGGACTAATCCTGCTGATACCTTAGCCAGTATTGCTAATTACTTTATCAAACATGGTTGGCAGCAAAACAAACCTGTGGCTTTCAAAGTTACCGTGAATAAAAATACTGCCACTCCTTTCCTGAATAATGACCTAAAACCCCTGACCCAAGCAGAGCTACTGAGAAAAGCCGGAATACAATTAGACAGTACAATCAAACAGGATGACGCAGTCAAGCTATTAAAGTATGAACTCGAAGAGAGCGATGAATATTGGGTTGGACTCAATAATTTCTATGTGATTACTCGCTATAACCATAGCGCACTCTATGCTCTAGCAGTCTACCAACTCAGTCAGGAAATTCGTAACCAAAAAATCAATAATAAAAGGAAATAATTAATGCGATATTTATCATTGTGTGTGTTGATTGGCAGTATTGTATTGCAATCTGCTTGCTCAACTGACCCGGAAAAACAGGATGGGCCCATGGACTTTCCTGAACATTTCAACCCGAGCGCAATGCACGATGCACGACCCCATTCAGAGTCGCCCAGTCGATATGGTAATCCGACACATTATGAGGTCAATGGAAAACGCTACTATGTGCAACAATCAAACGAGAATTTCCAGCAAGTAGGCATTGCTTCCTGGTATGGAAAAAAGTTTCACGGACGTAAAACATCAAGCGGTGAAGTTTATGACATGTTCGCAATGACGGCGGCACATAAAACACTGCCAATACCCAGCTATGTTAAAGTGACAAATCAGCGTAACGGACTCACAACCGTGGTTCGTGTAAACGATCGGGGTCCGTTTCATTCCTCTCGAATTATTGACTTATCCTATGCTGCCGCATTAAAACTTGACATCGCCAATACTGGAACAGCTCCGGTTAAAATAGAGGCCATTGACACAAGCGCCAAACAAGACCAACAAAAACCACCGCAACAAGATGTCAACACTGATCAAAATAAAATCATACAGGCACCAATTAAACAACTGCCTTCGCACAGCCGCTTTGTACAGTTAGGCGTTTTTGCGGAACTCGATAATGCAAAACGACTGCAACACAAAATCATGAATTCCTCACTACCAACACCAAAAGTTATTTCAGCCAATATCAATGATTCTGATTTATATCGCGTACTAATCGGACCGCTAATTTCTGAAAAACATATCCAGGCAATTAACCACCAACTCAATCAAATGGGCATTCAGCCTACACAAATCACGGCCCCAACTCGACCCTAGAGAATCTCCATGAATTCACAATCACGACATCTTTATAATCAGTCATTACCTGCCTTTCTGGCCAGTTTCTGGTGTTTGGCAAGCTTGTTACTGATGCATTCAGTCAGTGCAGAACAAACAACGCTTAAAAAATCTTTGCTGGTTCCGGATCCACCGCCACTGGAAGCCAGCAGTTACTACTTGCTGGATTTTGAAAGCGGACAGACCATTGCAGCCTACAATGCAAACACACCAATACCCCCAGCCAGTCTGACCAAAATCATGACTGTCTATACTGCTTTTAGAGAGTTAGCTGATGGTCGATTAGCACTGACTGATCCAGTCACTATTAGCAAGAAAGCCTGGCGAACAGGTGGATCGCGCATGTTTCTGGAACCCAACAAACCAGTGACCATTGAAGAACTACTCAAAGGAATTATCATTCAGTCCGGTAACGATGCAAGCGTTGCCTTAGCAGAACATATTTCCGGAAATGAAGCCACATTTGCACAGCTAATGAATCAAACTGCAGAAACTCTGCAGATGAACACTACTCACTTCACCAATAGTATGGGACTGCCTTCCTCCGACCACTATAGCAGTGCACATGACCTGGCGATTCTAACCAGTGCATTGATCAGAGAGTTTCCTGAATACTATGATTGGCATTCGATAAAAGAATATACCTATAACAACATCAAACAACATAATCGCAACAACTTACTATGGCGCGATTCCACGGTTGATGGTGTAAAAACAGGTCACACTGAAGAAGCAGGCTATTGTCTGGTAGCCTCAGCCAAACGTAATGGGCGCCGCTTGATTTCCGTGGTTACCGGAACTAAAAGCACCGATGCGCGAGCCAATGCTAATCAAGCATTACTCAATTACGGTTTCCGTTTTTTCGATACCCGTAAGCTACATTCAGGTTCAGAAATGCTCAGCCAGCCACGCATCTGGATGGGAACCACTGAAACATTGTCAGTCGGTTTAACAGAAGATCTCAATGTCACAATCCCCAGTCGGCAAGCCAATCTATTAAACAGTGTGATGGAAATCGACCAGAATATTACAGCCCCTGTTGAAAAAGGTCAGACAGTCGGAAAAATTAAAGTCATGGTTGAGAACATAATGATTACACAACGACCTCTGGTTGCCCTGCAAGCAGTCCCTCAAGGCGGGCTAATGCGACGCCTTTACGATAAAGGATTTCGTCTGCTCCAAAAAACCACTGGATACCCTAAATAGTCAAATATGAGGGAACTATAACCGTGGCGGAGACGGAAATCCAAATCGTCTATCTCAATGGAGACTATTGCCCACTGCACGAAGCGAAAATATCAGTGCTGGATCGTGGTTTTTTATTCGGTGATGGCATCTATGAAGTGATTCCGGTCTACCAGCGTCACATTTTCCATTTCGAGCGCCACATGGCTCGGCTGGAAAAAAACCTGGCAGCAATTCGACTGACCGTCCCTTTCAATCGCCAACAACTTCGAGAAATCATCGAAAAGCTGTTAACGGGGGAAGATCAGGAATCGGTCTATCTGCAAATCACCCGCGGTATCGCCAAACGAGACCATCAATTCCCGGCAGATACAAAACCAACCCTGTTTGTCATGTCAACACCCGTCAAACAACAACCCAAGCATGGAATTGCCTGCATCACGCTCGAAGATGACCGCTGGCAACATTGTGATATCAAAAGCATCGCATTACTCCCCAACGTCTTATTACGCCAACAGGCACATGATCAACACAGCGATGAAGCAATCCTGATTCGCGACGGCTATGTCACAGAAGGCGCTGCCAGCAATGTGTTTATTGTACTCGACAATCAAATCATCACTGCACCACAAGGACCGTTCATCTTACCCGGTGTCACCCGCGACGTGGTACTGGAGCTAGCACAAAACGCCGGTTTAAACATTGCCCAAAGTCAGTTTCGAAAACAGCAACTGATTGATGCCAGCGAAATCTGGATCACCAGCTCCACCAAAGATATTGTCCCTGTAATCAGCCTGAACCAACAACCAGTCTCTCAAGGAAAACCGGGCGCTATCTGGCAACAGATGAACGCGTTATTCCAGTCTCATAAACAGCAGTTGATCCAACAAGTCAATGACTAACAAGCCAATAATTCTCGAAGCTGACACGCAAACAAACCAAACACTGATGGAATTTCCATTGGTATTCCCGCTAAAAGTGTTTGGCCACGACTGCGATGAATTAGAACGAGTGACGATTGAGATCATCTATCAACACATTCCTGGAGTGGAAATCACTGAAATCAAAGCCAGACCAAGCAAAACCGGAAAATATACAGCACTGACATTAACCTTTCTAGTCGAATACAAACAACAATTGGATCGAATTTATCTGGCGCTGTCAGAACACAACGCGATTATCATGACACTGTAATCTCACACGCCGACTTGATTGAACAGATGGAAAACCAAACAATCCAGACCAAAATACTCCAGACCGAGCTCCAAAGCTACCAATCGACTTACGCATCCATGCGTGAATTCACAACACAACGCACAGACCAAACTCCAGATCAAATCTGGGTCTTACAACACCACCCTGTCTACACCATTGGCAGCAATAGTCACGGAGCCGAAAAACCACAGTCAACAATACCTGTTATTCAATCTGACCGAGGTGGACAAATCACCTATCATGGTCCAGGCCAGTTGATCATTTATCTATTACTGGACTTACACAGAAGAAAATTGAGCATACGAAAATTGGTGGCAGGCCTGGAATTGGCGATCATCAATCTACTCAGACAGTATGCAATTAAAGCAACAAGCAGGGAAAGTTTCCCTGGTGTTTATGTCAACCAATCTAAAATTGCATCCGTAGGATTGCGTGTACGTAATGGCTGTAGCTATCACGGTATCAGCTTAAACGTCAATATGGATCTTGAACCATTTAATCATATCGTCATCTGCGGACAAAACAACCTGACAGCGACACAAATCTCCGATCTTGGTGGCCCAAATCAGGTCGAGCAGCTCGCAGCTCCATTGATATTCTTGATTAATCAATCGCTAAATCTTGATATCAACAATGTATAGGGTTGGAATCCTCTCATCAGCCTACGATTGCTAACGCCATAATTACTTCACACTTTAATTTTTGCCATTATTTTTCAGATTTTGGCATCCATTAATAAGCGAAAATTTCATCAAAAATTGGAGAGATAAACTCTGATCCTTTTACACTCAAATGATGATCATCGTAATAAAGAGGCTGGCCATTAATCTCATATAGGCAGGTTTTTTTATCTTCGCAAAGTATTTTATGAGGATAGATAATATTTACACCATCAATTGTTTCCAGTTCTTTGAAGAAACCAAGGAGGAATGCATGACGTTCAAAAAAGTATTTACGGTTATTAATGAGTTCTGCATCAATTCCATTCATGAATTTGCGAGCCATATAGTTTGGAACGTTATAACCAACCTCAGGCACGCTTGATATAATAGTTACTTTTTTATTAGAATTAACGAGTGATAAAATTGTTTCTTTCATTTTTTGTGAAAAATAAAATTCTCTTTCTGGCAATAAAAGCTGCCTTTCAGGCTGCCTAGAAACCCGAAGAAGGTATTTGATGGGTGTAGCTGGCTCAGCAGGACCTAAATCATGAGTTGACCCATACAAATAGGCTGCCCACCTCGCTGAAAATATAACTTTTTTAATATTTCTATCCGCATATATTTTTTTGTAAAAAACCTCTTTATATAACTCACATTTGAAGTTTTCATTTTCTCTTTTTTCCATCACTCCTTGAACTGGATTACAGGAAGAATGGCCAAAAAAATATCCTTTTTTTCCATTAATATTCGCAGAATGGTCTATTCCACTATATAAACTGACAGCATGAGAATCACCCATCAAAACAAAAGAGATGTCTTTTTTATTTTTATTCCCAAGAATACAACTATATCCATGTTTAATCTTTTCTAACGAAATTCCTCCATTAGTCCAGGCGGAACAACTTTCTTTATAAGGGTCTTTCAAACCATTATCCTCCACATACATGAAGGAAAATTCTTTTGGCAAACGCTCAGGATGACCTTTGCTGAAAATTCCTAGCACTCCAAATGCCAACAAAAGTAAAGTAATCAATAATAAACTTGAATACAACCATTGATTACTGAGCAATTTCCGACAGGGTTGCTCAATATATTTCCATGAAATAAAAGCAATCACGAGTGATAAAACCAAAACAAATAACAAACTAGGCGGTTGCATCCAGTAATGTTTAGAAAAAACAATGACAGGCCAATGCCATAAATACAGTGAATACGAAATCATGCCTACAATAACAAAAGGCTTGAAGGAAAGAAAACGCCCCATATAATTCATGTTGTCTCTAAGGTGATTAGCATAAATAATCAAAGCAGCACCCAAGCATGGCAGAAGTGCATTGACACCAGGGAAAGTGATATCTTTATTAAAATAGAAAGTACTTATAATAATAAAAGCCAACCCAATAGCCGCTAGCGCGCTTCTGTAGTTAATTTCAGCACTCACGACTGGTAGTAATGACACAAGCCCACCCAACATCAGTTCCCAGCCTCTAGCTGGCAACAAATAAAAAGCAGCTGTTGGTCTATTGTTGACCATAAAGATACTCAGTAGAAAAGAGACAACAAGTATAATACTCAGAAGCAAAAACAGCTTTGTCCTGAAATCACCCACAACAAACCGATAGACAACCAAAATAAACAGAGGAAACAGAAAATAAAACTGTTCTTCTATAGACAGTGACCAAGTATGTAAAAGCGGTTTAGTATCCGAAGCAGCATCAAAATAATCATTTTCTTTCCAAAATAAAATATTCGATAGAAATAATAAAACCGCCACCAGACTTTGCGAGAAATTATAAAGATCGATTGGAAATAAAACAATAAAAGCAGCTACGGAGGAAGCCAATAGCACAAAGAATAAAGCAGGGAAAATTCGACGAATACGTCTATCGTAGAATTTACGAAATGAAAACTGTCCTGCTTCAATGTCTCTTAAAAGTATTGATGTAATAAGATAACCTGAAATAACAAAGAAAATATCAACACCAACAAATCCACCACTCAACAACTCGTGATCGACATGAAACAAAAGCACCGAGATAACTGCAATAGCTCGAAGTCCATCAATATCTGGACGATATATAAAGTTATGCGTATGAGTTTTATTGACTTTAGAATTTATCATCCTTAGATATTGATTACCTGTTGAATCTAACCCGCATTTATCACCAGTTGATAAGATGATCGCTTAGCTATTTGGATGCACAAAGAATTTCATGAAGGAGTGGAATACCAGTTTTTTTCGACTGAATTAGAGTTTTTGTGGATTCAAATAGCGAGCGAGGGCTCGTCAGGCTGGTGAGAAATGAGGATTAGTACTCTGTGTCAACAGAATATTGATGGGTATAGAAAGCCGATCTGCGTTGTTGCACTCGTTTGGATTAGCCTGCTAGTCCTGCTCTCGTGCGCCTAGCAGCTAACCACTTCTCAACTCCCTATACACGGCAATATCACATTGAAAGACTACTAGCCATGTAGTGATCATGATCCTTTGTTAAGCAAAGCAACCGAACCACTCAATAATTGCGGAAAATCAAACCAATGAGTTCTCAGACTGATCCTTGCACATATATTATTTTCGGATCCACAGGTAACTTGGCACGAACCAAATTGTTACCTGCACTCTATCATCTTGAAGCAGTGGGCTGTTTGCATGAAAATATGACCATACTTGGTCTTGGACGACGCCCATGGACTACAGAATCCTGGCAAAAAACTGTTAATGAAGACTTGCTGGAGCAACTGGGTAATGACTTTGATTCGCAGGTTTTTCAGAAACTGATCGCACGACTTAGTTATTTTCGACTCAATCTGGATGAAGAAAAAGGCTACAAGCAGCTGGCTAAAGAACTTTCAGATAATAGTCGATATTCAAACAATCTGGTGTTCTATTTATCGATTGCACCAGAGTTTTATGCAAGTGTGGCGAGATCATTAGCAGCGAGTCAATTAAATGATGAATCCGCGGGCTGGCGGCGTCTCGTGGTTGAGAAACCATTTGGTTATGATCTTGAAAACGCGCGCATACTCGATGCCAGTCTGCATCACGATTTTGCGGAACAACAAATCTATCGCATTGATCATTATCTGGGCAAGGAGACAGTTCAGAACATTTTCGTGTTCCGCTTCGCAAATCTGATGATGGAACCGCTCTGGAATCGCAATTACATCGATCATGTGCAAATTACCCATGCAGAAACACAGGGTATCGGCAGTCGTGCTGGATATTTTGATGAAGCCGGAGCCTTGCGCGATATGGTGCAAAGTCATTTATTACAAATGTTGACCCTGGTTGCCATGGAAGCGCCTCCAATGCTGGATTCAGAATCAATTCGTGATGAAAAAGTCAAAGTCTTAAAATCCATTCGTCCACTTCGACGCAGTACGGTTCACGCTCAGACCTTTCGTGCGCAATACACCTCTGGTGAAGTTGACGCTAAAAAAGTAGCCGGATATTTACAAGAAGAGGGGGTTCCACCACAAAGCACGACAGAAACGTATGCCGCGATGAAATTGTATATCGATAACTGGCGCTGGAGTGGTGTGCCATTTTATTTGCGTACAGGAAAACGCATGGCAAACACTACATCCATGGTCAACATTCGTTTCAAACATCCACCACAGCAATTATTCAGAGAAACACAAATTCAGCGTTTTGAGCCTAACTGGTTGTTATTCGGTATTCAACCTGAACAATGCATACGCGCAGAGATGCAAGTTCGTGATAGCGGACTGGATGTTAGCACTCGCACTACCCAGCTGGATGCCAGTTCCAAAAATCACAACGGTCACAACATTGATGCTTATGAATCCTTGCTATTGGATACAATCGAAGGTGACCGCTCTCTGTTTCTGCGCTCTGATGAAGTGGACTGGGCATGGCGGGTGGTTGATCCTGCACTCCAGGTCTGGGCAACAGAACGGGAATTCATTCATACCTACAAGGCAGGTACCTGGGGGCCAGCTGAAGCTGACCGCTTGTTTGATAAAGAAGATCATCGTTGGCGCAATTCGCTGAGTTAATTGAAATGTGCAACATGCTAATTTACTCCACTGCAATTCTTGTATTCATAACCTATTGAAATCACAATTTTATCCTGTTCTGGTAATGTCTGGCGACTGTTGTATCTCCAGGAACGTGCATGAAATAACTTAAACAACTGACTTGTCTTGTTGTCCGTCTTCGGTTCTTCAGTGTTGCCGCAACAGTTACATAGCTCACTAGTAGTCTTTCAATGTGATATTGCCGGGTATAGGGAGTTGAGAAGTGGTTAGCTGCTAGGCGCACGAGAGCAGGACTAGCAGGCTAATCCAAACGAGTGCAACAACGCAGATGACCATTGAT
>JAZGEP010000166.1:0-7763 GCA_036478815.1 Methylococcales bacterium | reverse complement strand
CGTGAGATTCGTTTACCGTTGGCAGCCAAGAGCAACCTGCATCAAGTTGTTGCGTATGAGCTTGATCGTTATACACCGTTTACTGCTGAGCAGGTGTATTATGATGTGCAAATTACTGGTAAAGATACTGAAACCGGGCAGTTAAGTGCTCAGCTGGCATTAATTCCCAGACAAAAACTGGATGATTTATGCGCAGAATTAATTGACTGTGGGTTACAGCCAACGGTTGCCAGGTTAGTTGAAGAGGATGAGCAATCACCAGCATTTAACCTGCTTCCAGCTGAGTTTAGACCAAAAAAACGTTCGATTTCTAAAATAATTAACGCTGCCATAGCGACTCTTTTGCTGTTGTTGTTGTTGGGGTTATTGTTGGTGCCGTTGTGGTCTGAAAAAAGAGTTGTTGCAGAGTTGGAACGCGAAGTCAAAGCAGTGAGTGAAGTTGCTAATCAAGTGCAGACATTACAACAGAGTTTGGAAACCCAACTACAAGAAACCAATTTTTTGTTGGATCAAAAGCGCGCGCAACCAGTTTTAATACATATGTTTAATGACTTAACAAAACGTATTCCTGATGGTACATGGTTAACCTATCTGCAGTATAAAGATGGCAATTTGCAGGTGCGTGGAGAATCACCAGATGCGTCTAGTCTCATTGCCCTGGTTGAAGCATCATCTGTGTTTCAAAATACCCGGTTTGTATCACCAGTGACACGCAACACAGCATCGAATACAGATCGATTTCAACTTGCAATGGATGTTCTGAATGGAGGCGTTTTTGATCGAAAGCCTGAGTAATTCCCAGCGTCGCTGGCTAGCACTGAGCCTGTTTTTGTTGGTTATATTGATATTGATCATGACAATAATCTGGCCTATTGTTGATCAATCACGCCAGAATAAGCAGAAAATCGAGAGTTTATCGATGCGCTTGCAACGCTATAAACAGGTTGCTGCCCGTAAACAACAGGTTGTTGAAAAGTTAGATTCAAGCAAGGCAAGGCTGAACAAAAATAATCAGTTTTTTAAAAGTAAGTCATATGCACTTGCTTCAGCCGATCTTCAGCAATTAGTTAAAGATGCCATCAAACAAGCAGGTGGTTTGGTCACCAGTACCCAGGTGATTCCAGAGACAAATGAAGGTCAGTTTGATCGGGTAGCAATTCGTGTACAATTATCGGCGTCGATCACTGCTCTCAAAGAAATTTTATACAAGGTTGAATCATCGCGCCCAATGTTGATTGTTGACAATTTGAGAATTCGATCTTCGAAAGGTGTCTATGATCGTAAGCTACGTAGGCGCGTGGAAACCGATGTGTTAACGATTACCCTGGAAGTGTTTGGCTATATGCAACACAAAGAGGAATAAATGGTGGTTTTGTCTAAAGCCTATCGAATACCATTAGTGCTTGCATTACTCTGCTTTGTGGCGGCGGCAGCGTTAGCGCTGGAATGGTATTATGTGAACAAACATGAGCAGCTATTAAGAGAGCAATTAAAGCGCCCAATTGATAGTAAAATTGTTCTTGCAGAGACCCCAGAAGATAACTTGTTGTTAGAGGATGAAAGCAAATTTGAGGAAATGATGACGCGTCCTTTGTTTATCCAGTCAAGAAGGCCGTTGCCAGAAAAACAAGCTACGACTAGTGTTGAGGATCCGACGCCTGTTCGGCCATTGTCGGAATTGGCGGTAAAATTCACTGGTTTTATTCACGTCCCTAGTGGCAAGGTTGCATTAGTTCAAGACATCAAAACGCGTAAATATCACCGTTTACATAAAGGTGAGCAGTTAAACGATTGGATTCTCACTGAACTGTATCCCGATAAAGCAGTATTTAAACAAAATGGGGCAGTAGAAGAAATATTACTGCGTCCCCCTAAACCATTAAACCAAAGATCAGCTAGAAGAACCGGACAGAGTCAATCAGCCATGAGGCGGGGTACAACTCCTGTACGCAACAGAGCAAAGTCTACTCCAAAAAAACGGGGTAATCGATAAAATGATGGAGCTTATGATGTGTGGTAATAATATTCATCTGAAAACACACAACTTTTTCTGCTTGGAAGTGATGAAAACAATGACGAACCAATCCATGATAAGGGAAATTTTTGCATGAAAAGTCACCTATTTTTCTGCAAGATGACCACAAGAATTCTAGTATCCATAGAAATCTGGAGAGAACAACGAGATCAGTCAGTATGGATACTGTTGGAGAAAACAATATGAAGTTTGGAAGAAATCCAAAACAGAACATTATCTTTAAATGTTTGCTGGTTCAAATACTGCTATTGTTGGCGTCATGTGAAACCATGGGGCCAGATCGTGTTCAAAAAATACCACTTGAACCACTGGAAGTGATGGCAGATCAGGATGACATCAATGCCTCTGGAAACATGGGAATCGAGGAAAAGGATATTGAACCTGTTGAGCCCGAACTCTGGGAAGGCACTGGGTCCACTGTACATTTTCATGGCGAGAAGCAAAACAAACCTCCTGAAAATGGCAAATATACACTTAATTTTGATGATGCAGACCTGAGTGAGGTTGCCAAAGTTATTCTTGGAGACACTCTGAACGAAAACTATGTACTGAGTCCCAGAGTAGGTGGTCGTGTAACCTTGCAAACCAGTCGACCACTGACTCGAAAAGAATTATTGCCTGCACTGGAAATGTTATTGCGCATGAATAATGCAGTGTTGGTTAATGCGGATGGTCTATACAAGATAGAGCCTGCTACAAACGCATTGCGAGGAATTGGAGCGCCAAGTTTAGGTCGAGCAGGACGTAATTTGCCAGCGGGCTATCAGCTGCGCATCGTGCCATTGAAATTCATCGGAGTAAAAGAAATCCAGGAGATTCTCAAGCCAATTATTGATCCAAAAGCATTGATTCGTGCAGACTTGACCAGAAATCTACTCATGCTGGCAGGAACCTCCGAAGAGCTGGAAAATCTGCTTGATACTATTCACATGTTTGATGTTGATTGGATGAGTGGAATGTCAGCTGGCTTGTTTACGTTACAGCATGTTGAAGTCGAAGAAATATATGCAGAGCTTGAAGAGATTCTTGGATCAAGTGCTGATGGACCAACTGCTGGCTTGGTTCGTTTGATTCCGTTGGAGCGTCTTAATGCAATTCTGGTGATTACCCCACAGCCTGTTTTTTTACAGAAAGCCAAAACCTGGATTGCCCGGTTGGATAAGGCAGCTTCTGATGGATTTGGCGGTGAAGGTGTTTTTGTTTACAAGGTCGCCAATGTTGTTGCCACTGAGCTTGCAGAGATATTAAATGATATTTTCAGTGGCAAGAAAAAGAAAAAAACCTCTAATTCGTCACTTTCTCCAGGGAGTAAAGCAGGAAAAGTTACAAGCAAAGACAAACGCAGCAAGCGTAACACTGGTCGGGTGAACGCTGCAGATATTTCAGATGTCAACATAGTGCCGGATGAGATTAATAATGCGTTGATTATCACCGCTTCAGCGAGTGAGTATGAGGCAATCAAAGGTGTTATCAGGCAACTTGATGTTGTGCCATTGCAAGTATTGATTGATGCAAAGATTATAGAGGTTTCTCTAAATGATTCATACAGATATGGTATAGAGTGGAGTGGACGCTGGGGTACAAATTTTAGACCAGATGCTGTAGATGCGGTAGAGCCTGATCCAGATGCTGTTCCTCCTGTAATTGGTTCACCTGCGATTCCTGAAGTTATTTCTGGCGAACAAAGTGGGACTTTTAATTCTGCAGCAGGCATAGCCACCTCGCTATCAACTTACGGAATATTTCGTGGCTTCCAGGTACAAGCCAAATTAAATGCGCTAGCAAGAGATGACGTGCTTAATATTATTTCAACGCCATCACTGCTGGTTCTGAATAATCAGGAAGCCTTCATTAATGTCGGTGATAAGGTGCCTATTCCAACTACTCAGGTTACTAATGTAAATAGTACAACCGGTATTGGTAATAACATTGGGACTAACGTTGCGAATAATATTCAGTACCAGGATACTGGTGTTACGCTCAAAGTAACGCCTCGAGTTAACCCTGGTGGTTTGGTAATTATGGAAATTGAGCAAGAATCTAACGCCGCAATAATTACCGAGACATCAAATCTAAACGCACCAACAATTAGACAGCGTAGAATCACTAGTACGTTAGCTGTTCAGAATGGTGACACAATAGTTCTGGGAGGTTTGATTCAGGAAACCAGTAGTGGTGGGACTAGTGGTATTCCAATCCTGAGCAAATTACCACTTATTGGCCCTTTGTTTGGTGTGACATCAAAATCATTGAATCGAACTGAATTGATCGTTTTATTAACGCCGCGTGTTATTGAGAACCGGCAGGACGGTCGCGAGGTAACCCGTGAACTCCAGCGTAAAATGACAGGTGTTTTTGAAGAAGAGCGGCTACCCAGCGCTGAAGATATTGAGAAGATGATTGAAGACAGTGATGTGCTTGATCAGGGAAAAGATCAAGCATATGAGTCATATATGCAATAGTTCTACTTTGTCAGATATTAATGTAGCCCGGTAGGGTGCATTTTATGCACCACAAACAACGTTGATATTATGGATATAAACATCGATTGCCATGATTTTCCACGGTACGCAAAAGGTGATACTTGTTTTTCACCGTTGTGACGTATCGTCGGCAAAACTTTCTGTGTAATGATGCCTTCGAGTTGCATTGCGTGCTGGTAATCTTGATGTACAAAGCATTCATTTGTAATTGATGGATGGTGTTATTACTGAATCACTTGCATTGTATCTGGACAACTACCAGAGGGTAATGCTGATTTTGGTCGCTGGGCGATGATAAAGCGTTTTATAATAAAACAATATGGTTCAGAACTCTATCGTGACGATTGGATGAGTGCAACAAACGCAAATGAAAAGAATCGACTCTCTGGAAAATCCGATTTTGGGAACACCAAATCCGTGATGATGTTGATTACGAAACACATATGGACTATCCCATTATAATCCGATAAAACACGGTCTTGTAAAACATGTAATGGATTTGCCGCATTCTACATTTCATCGTTATGTACACGAAGGTGTTTATGATGAAAGCTGGGGTTATAACGGCTTACAGGAAGTTGATGGCGAATAACAACTGAGGTAAATTGGTGCATAAAATGCACCCTACCGGACTGATTTGGTTGAAATAACAGGCGTTCGTGAGCCAATCAAAAATGAGACTGATAATGGTTTGAAAAACAATCGCGCTATATTGCTATAGCAAGAAAGGGTAATGATCCTCAATCAGCGACATCCCAGTTTTTTTCAATCTTAGAGATAATAACCATTTGAATTTCGTTTCGGAATCCAGCATTTGAAGTCAAGTAGGGTGATGAAATGGGGGCAACAAGATCAGTTGTTGCGGAAGTTACCTTATATGGGTTTCTAACTGATTTAGTGGTGGCAAAGAGGATCAAATACTCGGTCGCAAGCGACCGAGTTTGACAAAGCCTTGGCTAAATTGATTTGAAAACCAATGGTTTTCAAGCTTTCTGACTAATGTACCGGAGGCAAGCCTCCGAGTTTTGCTTCGCGATGAACACTTTACTGGACGTTCAGTAAAATATATCGTCGAAGTCATACTCATATGTCCACCCACGTATAGTTACCTGAATAAAACCACATGGAGAAGAAGTAAAAGCAGTGCAACCCCCGTGTTCAAAAATATTCATTAAAATGTTCTCCCCATTTACGTTCACGATAAACTTTAAAGTTGCTGTACAAGATTCTGTCGTAAATTGCGGGCAGTTATAACCTGATGCCCCCCCCCCGCTAATCTGACTGGCCAAGTCCCATTGTTTATACCGTTAACTGTCAAGGCAACCTTGTTTCCTTCTAACAGGTTGATTGTGCCAGTGTTACCTACTTCATCAACAAAAAATTCCAGATAAAATTTTTCATACTAACAAGGCAACCTGTGTCATCACCAGGTGCTCTACATACACCACCATTTCCGGCAAAACCCCCATCTCTTACCATAGGAGTCATTGATAATGAAGTTGTGCTATAGAATAAAATTAGTGCTGTGAATATTCCTACTGTATATTTGCCCATGTATTTCTCCTTACTAAACATGAAAATCGGATTTTAACGAGTTAATGTTAATCTTCTTGTTTTTCGGCGTAGAACAAAAATATAGAAACTGATGTAGACGTAAACGAAACCTATTGCTGGTTCTTAATCAATTGCCTCACAATAAATGTTCTGGCAAAATATCTACACTCACATTGGATCATAATTTCTTGCGGATAGCAAATTTCATACCGTACCTCGAGAATGGCTAAAATTAGTGCCTCTATTTGTTATTTGGTGGTATTCCAATACAAGTTCAGTTGAAGCTATTGCTAGCAGTTACCTACAGAGATTCTGCACTTAATTATACGAATTCAGGAGTTAAACATGGCTCTCAGACTGAAAGCCGGATTTAGTAATCAAGCTAGATATAGTTGATAAATGTATGATCCCACTTATTTGGAAAAATTGTTTGCGTAATAGGTGGCAATGTTGGATTTTTGGAAAACAGCCCGATTAGTTGCCTTCTCAAGTACTGGTTTCCTATTCTAGGAGAATCTGAAAACAACGAGATAAAAACCAAAACATCAGGAACAGTGCTTTTATCTCTGATTCTCTAATATTAAATACTCTGGTAACTTGCTACTGCAATATACTATCACTTGTTAATTGTTCGATAATTGTTGATGCATCAATAGTGTCAGTACACAAGAAGTGGTAATCAGTCGCTGCTTGCTGAGCTTCTGTCGAGCTTGTGTAAATGCAAATCAGTCCAGCACCTTTCAGTGTTGAATTCAATTGGGTAAACACTTCGGTGTTGACTGCTTCTGCGATGACAACACAAACATGACCAGCATCAAATAATCGACGTTCCAGCATGTTGGCGATAGTTGTGTTGTTTTCTCCGCTAAGAGAAATGGTGATCGGGTGTTGCGAATAGCGGGAGATGCGTTGCTCAGGGCTGACTACAGCGTATGCTTGTTCACTGGAAACCGGGCCTGTAATCATTCCAGCGCCGACAGTGACGTTGGTGATACGGTCAATGACTACAAATGATCCAGTGCCTTTGCATTTGGCGTAAGCATCAAATGCAATCGGTGCGTTGAGTGCAATTTCGCACAACCCTATTTCATTAAGATTTAATTGATTAGTCTCAAAGTTCTCCAAGGTGTTGATGTCAACCCGATGCTTGAAATTGGAAACCGAGCCAGTAACAGTGCGACAGGCTTGTTTAATGTAATATTGCTTGCCCGGCTTTAGTGGGTCTTCAGTCATCCACACGATATGTGTCAGAAAGCGATCAGCGACATGGGGCAGGTTATCAGAATGGACTATCATGTCGCCGCGGCTGATGTCTATTTCATCTTCCAGGGTTAAGGTGATTGCTTGCTGTGGGAAAGCCTGGTTTAAGTCGCCATCTTGAGTGACAATTGATTTGATTCGACTGGTTTTTCCGGAAGGCAAGGCTGTGATTGCATCACCTTTGCGTACAATGCCACTAGCCAGAGTACCGCAAAAGCCGCGAAAATCAAGATCAGGGCGATTAACATATTGCACTGGGAAACGCATGTCATCTATATTGCGATCCGTAGCGAGCTGGATGGTGTCGAGTATTTCCATTAATGGATTACCGGCATACCAAGGCGTGTGTTCGCTAACATTGACGACGTTGTCGCCCTTCAATGCAGACATGGGAATAAAACGAATCTCTGGATTGTTCAAGTGTTTTGAAA
>JAZGEP010000165.1:0-5205 GCA_036478815.1 Methylococcales bacterium | reverse complement strand
GTGCATACAAAGTATCCACCAAAGTGGATGCTTTAAGCTCAAATGCACGATGGCAACGGGTATGATAACGAATCACCTGGCTGGTCAGGCGTTTGTATTGATCGGGTATACGTAAGCGTTGTGCAACCTTTGTAAATAATTCAGCACCAGCTTGCTCGTGTCCATGATGGCCAGGCAACATTTCAGCAGGTGTTAGTCCTTTACCGATATCATGCATTAGCGCAGCAAACCGCACCAATGGATCACTGGAGAGTTTTGCCGCCTGCTCGAGAGCCATTAAGGTATGAATGCCAGTATCTACTTCGGGATGATATTGAGGTGGTTGTGGAACGCCAAATAATGCGTCCAGTTCCGGGAATAGTCGTTGCAGTGCGTTACAGTCGCGTAATACTTGAAAGAATTGTGTTGGTGTGCGCTCCGCTAATGCTTTGACCAACTCAGCCCAAACCCGCTCTGCAACCAGGGCATCAACTTCACCGCGAGCAGTCATTTTACGCATTAACTCCATGGTTTCATCAGCGACTTTGAAACCAAGATGAGCATAGCGGGCAGCAAAACGAGCTACGCGCAGGATGCGCACTGGATCCTCCATAAATGCATCTGAGACATGGCGTAACAGAAGCGTCTCAAGGTCTTGTTGTCCACCATAAGGATCAAAGAGACGCCCAGTGTCATCCTCAGCAATCGCATTGATGGTTAGATCGCGGCGTAATAAATCCTGTTCCAATGTGACATCTGTGTCAGCATGGATGGCAAAGCCTTTGTAGCCAGGGGCCGTTTTACGCTCAGTGCGGGCCAGCGCATATTCTTCGTTAGTTTGCGGATGCAGAAAGACAGGAAAATCTTTACCGACCGGACGGAATCCCTGTGCCAACATGTCATCAACAGTCGCACCAACGATTACCCAGTCTCGCTCATGCACAGGGTAATTCAAAAGTTGGTCGCGGACAGCTCCGCCTACTAAGTATGTTTTCATATTATGCTTGCCAGAGTACACTGCATGGCTTAATAGAGAATTAATGGATGATTGTTCATCTATTAATTCAGCGTCCGTCACAATTAAACGTGTGACATTTAAGGAGCGAGGGTTTAATAACTTCCGGAAGTTATTAAACCCTCGCTCCTAATGTAAAAAATCAATGCTTGCTTGATTAGATAGTTTGTAAATTGGCTTAAGGTGGTTTGACGAAATAAAGTTACCAACCTTGCTTGTCTTTTTGCTCCTGACCAACACAATCTCAATCGTTGCGTAGAATGACTATGCGCCTTTTGAGATGGTTCGGTCAGAAACAAAAATCCTGCGCAATCTTGGTAACTTTATTCCGTCAAACCACCTAAAGTTGTTAAAAAATTCCTAATTGTTGTTATAACTTATAGACGAACAAATACAGCTCTTTCATTATAACAGTCTACAGCTACAGTATAGCTGGAGATCGTTGATTTGGCTGGAGTTGGCAGCATATTAAAAAAATTGTAAGGCAAAACGCATAATCACTGTAATTTCGATAATTAATTATCAAAACAATGATTTAGAGGAAATGTCAGAAAAATTATTAACCATTAGCGTGGTTGCAAAAATAGCAGGAATTGGAGTTGAAACGATACGGTATTATCAGCGCATTGGGCTTGTTGAAATCCCTGAAAAGCCTATAACTGGTTATCGTATTTACCCTGATGATACTGTATCTCGCTTGCTCTTTATTCGGCGTGCAAAACAACTAGGATTTAGTCTTTCTGAAATTTCAACTCTTTTCGTGCTTGGTGATGGCAAGTGCGTAGAAACAAAGCAGCTCGCTTCCGATAAAATCAAAAATATAAATTGTAAAATAAATGATTTGCAATCGATAGTAGCCACTCTTGAAAAGCTTGTTGAGTGTTGTGAAGATAATCCATTGCACCATGGATGCCCAATTATCAGTGCCATCTCAAACAATAAGCTATCCACTTGACTTCGTACTTGGGTACGGGGTTTATATTGTTGGATAAGGAGTGAGGATTTAATAAGTTACCGAAGTTTAGCGCCGCATTTTGATCCCACTGAAGCACTCATAAAATGGGCGCATAGCAGGCTACGCAGCTATATTTATGAGTGCTTCAGTGGGATCAAAAGGCAAGTCAAAATCGGGAAGTGATTAAATCCTCACTCTTAAGGCTAAGGAACCGGTTAAAAAACTTCCAAAGCAAACTTATATTTTTGCCTCATTTCAATGTTAGTGATGCGCGCTATGCGCCTATTTTTCTGCTTTGAATTGGATCTAAAATACTGTGCCAATTTCGAAAGGCATATCATCCTGGGTAACGCGCAATCAATAACCCACCAGTATTGCGCAGGATTGTTGTTTGTCTTCAAGGCGCAACGTAGGGAGCATAGCGGGCTATGTAACCGAAGTTGCAACGCAGAAGACAGGCAACAAGACAAGTAATACTGGTGGGTTATTGATTGCGCGTTGCCTTAGTAACGTAGCTTTCGCAATCAGCTGCTCAAACCACAACCGTGTTCATGCGAAGAATAACATTGTCATTCGTTAACAAAACTTTCAGCCAGAATAATTTCGAGGAGAACAGTCAACTATGATCTGGATTGATTATTCTTTTCTTGTCGTCATCGTAGTGTCAGCGCTATTCGGATTATTCCGTGGTTTGGTTCGAGAAGCATTATCCTTGGTGACCTGGGTACTAGCAATCTGGATATCGATCCATTTTAGTCCAATGCTAGGGCAACTGATGACCGGTTTGATCGAGCAAGAAACGATGCGCACGATTGCAGCTTTTTTGGTTTTATTTATCGGTACTTTATTAACAGGAAGTGTCATCACCTACCTGATAAGTTCCGGGCTAAAAAAAATAGGCCTTGGATTCCTGAATCGACTGGGCGGTCTGTTATTTGGTTTGATGCGTGGATGTGGCATCATCATGATTTTAATTTATGTTGTCGGACTCACTCCACTTAAACGTGAAAGCTGGTGGTACAAATCAATGTTAATTCCTCCTTTTGAGCAACTGGTAGAATGGATGAGATCGCAAGCACCACCAGAAGTAGTCAAGCAAATCGAATCAAATGCCAAACTTGAAAGCCTGTCCAAGCGACAAGATAGTGTGAAAAAGGCCCTTTCGGCTAGATTTTCCAACCTTTCTCGTTAAATAGCACATCGATTCGCCTCAAAATATTATAATGGCTATCTCTAAAATTCCTCCTTCGCTACGGCTTCTATTCTCGGACAGCCTCCTAGGCACACGAGCGCAGCACTAGCAGGCTAATGTAAGCGAGCGCAAAAACGCAGAAGGCTGCTTATCAACTTCATATACTCGTCAATATAACCTTGATGGAGTACTAGACAGGTACTAAAGAACATGTGCGGAATTGTTGGAATCGTCGCTAACCATACTGTTAATCAGACACTTTACGATGCACTGACTGTATTGCAACATCGTGGTCAGGATGCCGCAGGAATTGTGACTTGTGGCGAGCACGGACGGTTTTATTTGCGCAAAGATAAAGGTCTGGTTCGTGACGTTTTTCAGAAACGACATATGTTAACGCTGGTTGGTTCCATGGGAATAGGGCATGTACGCTATCCCACTGCTGGATCAGACAGCACTGCAGAAGCACAACCTTTTTATGTGAATTCGCCCTATGGGATTACCCTGGCACATAATGGCAATTTGACCAATGCAGATGAGCTGAAAGAACAACTATTTGCTGAGGATCAACGTCACCTCAATACCAGTTCTGATTCTGAAGTCTTGCTCAATGTTTTTGCTCATGAATTATCAGGTGTTGGCAAGTTACGGTTGACTGCAGATGATGTTTTCAATGGTGTTCAAGGTGTTTATCGTCGTTGCCAGGGTGGCTATGCAGTCGTTGCAATGATTGCCGGGTTTGGAGTGCTGGCGTTCAGAGATCCACACGGTATACGTCCAGTCTGCTTTGGCAAACGGGAAAGCGCGGAAGGAACGGAATACATGATTGCATCAGAAAGTGTCGCACTCGACACCGAAGGCTTTCAATTAATTCGTGATATCAGACCAGGTGAAGCGGTCTTTATTGAGAAAAATGGTCGGTTTCACAGCAAACAATGTACGCATCAGGCCGCGTTGAACCCATGTATTTTTGAATATGTCTATCTGGCCAGACCAGATTCTATACTTGATGGCGTTTCGGTTTATAAGTCTCGATTACGCATGGGTGAAAAGCTTGCTGAGAAGATTCGCAGTTTGGGCTACGATCAGGAAATTGATGTGATTGTCCCCATACCCGATACCAGCCGTACTTCGGCGATGCAATTAGCTGAGACACTGGGAATTAAATACCGTGAAGGCTTTATTAAAAATCGTTATATCGGACGAACGTTCATTATGCCCGGCCAACAGTTACGTAAACGTTCAGTACGCCAGAAACTCAATCCACTGACTGATGAATTAAAAGGCAAAACTGTTTTGCTGGTTGATGATTCAATTGTACGTGGAACCACGTCTGGTCAGATTATTCAGATGACACGCGATGCTGGCGCTAAAAAAGTATTCTTTGCCTCAGCATCTCCACCAGTCAGATTTCCAAACGTCTATGGAATTGACATGCCGACTTGCGATGAATTAATAGCCTGTGAGCGGACAGAACAGGCTATCTGCCAAGAATTGGGCGCAGACGCCTTAATTTATCAAAATCTCGAGGACTTAATTGCAGCCGTAGAACATCTCTCGGTTGAACAGTTTGATACCGCTTGTTTTGATGGTTATTACGTCACTGGCAACATTAATCGCGACTATTTGAGTTGCCTGGAAAAACGCCGTAACGATGCTTCACGAGCAGATAATAACAGCATTCATTCCAAGGACGACGAGAGTGGCATCGGCTTGTATAATTCAGCGTAAATCTTAAGTACCTGATCGTAATTAATTTAACATTTTACTGGTCTTTTTTCTCATCTTCGGTGTTGCAACAACAGTTACATAGCTCACTATACGCCTGTTGTTGCGCCTTGAGGCTGAAAAAAAAATCATGCGCAAAATTGTTAAATTAATTATGCTCAGGTACTTAAGGTGGTTTGATGGAATAAAGTTACCAAGATTGCGCAGGATTTTTGTTTCTGACCGAACCATCTCAAAAGGCGCATAGTCATTCTACGCAACGATTGAGATTGCGTTGGTCAGGAGCAAAGAGACAAGCAAGGTTGGTAACTTTATTTCGTCAAACCACCTTATGCT
>JAZGEP010000164.1:0-5035 GCA_036478815.1 Methylococcales bacterium | reverse complement strand
GGAATAAAGTTACCAAGATTGTGCAGGATTTTTGTTTCTGACCGAACCATCTCAAAAGGCGCATAGTCATTCTACGCAACGATTGAGATTGCGTTGGTCAGGAGCAAAAAGACAAGCAAGGTTGGTAACTTTATTTCGTCAAACGTGCATGAAATCACTTGAACATTCTGGCTTATCTTTTTGCTCCTGCACCATCATTGTTCATGTTATTCCATGCACGCTCCTTAGACAAACAAAAATCGTAACTTCTCATTATTTACCAGCAGCTTATAATTCAATAACTTAGAAGTGATTTTAATGAAATAAATGTAGAAATATCATTAAAACTCGTTTGTAAAATCAAAATATCAATGACTTACAAAGGTTAAAATTAAAACGTCCAATTTTTATGCACTGTAACCAATTGATTTTAAAGGTGCCGGTAAATAATGAGAAGTTACCAAAAATCCTGTGTAATATTGGTCTATTTATTTCGTCAAATCACCTTATAGCGATTGAGATGGATAGAAAAAAAACTCTCCTGCAGCATGACCTGCGTGGCGTATAGGTGAAAATTCAGGAACTTGATTAAAGTCTTGATCGCTAGCAGCATCGGCAACCAATGCTGACACATTTCGATAGAGTGCTTGAGATTCCATCAAGTCATTGTTCTTTGAAAGAGTATCAATCAATGCCTTGGCAAAAATAGAATGATTACCTCCACCGCCATCTAATACCGGCTCTAAGCCACCAGATGATAACGCAACCCGAGATCTGGCATTTAACATCAGCTTAATCCATTGTGCGCGTTTTTGCGGAGTCATCCCAGCCTCAAGCCTGGCAATAGAACTGCGGGTTAATGCACCTGAATAGCAGGAATCGGCAACCACAAGGACGTGTTTAGCCGAAATAATCTTTAACTGATCGGTGACATTCTGAACAGAAATCCAGTTTGCAGAACTATCCGGTTCGGCATCAACAGGCAACCAGTGCCCACGATCATTAACTTCGTCCAAAATCCCATGGCCAGCGTAGTAAATTAAAAGATTATCATTATTGGTCAATAGTTTACGATAGTTATTCAATGCTTTCAAAATATCGTATCGGGTTGCGTTCAACAACACTTTGGTTTTAAATCCATATTGTTTTTGCAAAACATCTGCAATACCTTTTGCATCATTGATAGCGGTATCAAGATGAGGTAATTTTTGATATGTATTGTTGCCAATCAATAATGCATGATATTTACCAAACAAGGAGCGTGGTAATATTTTGGTGAGAACGGGGCGTGCTTTCTCACCTGTTTGTGGATTTCCTTGCCCTAGCGCCACAGCTGTGTCCGAAAGCTTCCTGTTAATTATAAACTTTAGTTCAGAACGTTTGCTATTCTTGTCAATAGCGGCAATTTGAATCAAGGTCGATGCTGATGTAAGCGGAACATTCACCTTAAACACACCACCAGCATCAACGACTTCTTCAACATCATTAACAATGAGAGAGACTAGACCACCTGGAGCATGCACCTTACCAATAATGGTTCTTGACTTGATATCAGCACGGGCATTTACAGAACGAGTACCTCGCTGAGCAATAAGCGGAGGGTCTATAATTTCAATATGGGGAGCTGTCAATTTAGCGAGCTTGCTAGTCGCACTTTCAGCCAGCGCCGCTTCTTCATTTTCACGATCAATGCGTGCTTGTAACTCAGTGATTGTAGCGCTCTGCGCTTTTAATTCCTCCTGCTTTATTTGATCCTGCCTGGATAATGTTTTCCATTGAAAATTTAGCTCAGCCATTTTATCTCGTTGCGCTTGCAGCTCCCGTTCTCGCTGTATCAACGCCTGGGTTAATTTGTCTAGTTCTGCATTTTCCTTAGGAGTTTTAGCTGCCTTTTTCTTGTTTAACAGTTTTTTGCGTAAGGCTTGGAAATTTCTTTCACGTTCAGTCAAACTTGCATTCTGTTCAGTAATGATGAAATGCAGTTGGTCTAATCGTTGATGTGATTGCTGTAACTCGGCTTCCAGTTGCAATGATTTGGTATTACTTGAAGACAGTTTCGTACGCAAGTCACTCAGTTCACGACTGGTTTCCTCTGCAAAACGTTCGGCGCCTTCTTTAAGGATATTCAAAGTCTGCGTTTGTTGTTTAGCCTCATTCTCAAGCAGACCAATCATTTGTTGTTGCTTCAGTAATTCAGCTTCTTTGCGTTTAATCTCTTGTTCGTAGCGTGCTATTTCAGCCAAAGAATTTTGCGAGGTGGCGTGTTCAGATGAAAGCGACAGCTTTTTTTCTTGTAACTGTTTGCGCATCCGCTGTACGGTTTGACTTTCATTGAAAGCATTTTGTTTTTGTTGTTTTAATTGTTGCTGGGTGGCTAGTAACTGCTGTTTATTGTCATCAAGTTTCTGCCGCAATTGAGCAGATTCCTGTTGATATTGTTCTGACTGTTGTTGATATTTGGCTGATTCCTGGCGTAATGCATCCATTTGCGCACTCGTTTGTACTGCAGCAAAACGTTTCGCATCCTCTTTAAGAAAACTCAAAGTCTGCTGTTGTTGCATGGCTTCATTCTCAAGCACACCAATCATTTGTTGTTGTTTTAGTAATTCTGCTTCTTTGTGTTTAATTTCTAGTTCATAGCGTGCTATTTCAGCTGGAGAATTTTGAGAGCCGGATTTATCAGAGGGAGATGCCTGTTTTTTCACTTGTAATTGTTCACGCATCCGCGCCACAGATTGACGCTCCCTGAATGCTTGTTGTTTTTGTTGTTTTAGTTGTTGCTGGGTGGATTGTAACTGCTGTCTGGTGTCATCAAGTTTCTGACGTAATTGAGCAGATTCCTGTTGATAGTGTTCTGACTGTTGCTGATATTTGGCTGATTCCTGGCGTAATGACTCTATTTGAGCCTGGGTTTGCTCTACGCTGGCTGAAAATGCAACGTCTGTATTTTCCAACCCGGCAGCTTTACGATACCAGTTTAGTGCTGCAATTGAATCTTGCGGAACACCAAAACCTTTTTCGTAAAGATAACCAAGATTAACCATCGCTGATGAATATCCTTGCTCAGCCGCTTTACGATACCAAAGCGCAGCCAGATCATAATCGGGTGATATTCCCAGCCCTTTTTCATAGATTTCACCAACATAGAATTGCGCTTCAGCGTCGCCCTCGTTGGCTTTGGGTTGCCATGTTTTTAAGGCAGTTGCGTAATTTGCACGATCAAACGCCACATATTCACCACCTCTGACTTCACAATTTGCTGCCGTCGTACGAACCGGTCTTCTTGCTGTTACATAGGTAAAACTCTGCCCCATCTGTCTGACTTGACCTGGCAACAAACAATCCACTATTTGCAGTTTATTGATATTTTCAGGTGTAATCTCTGCTTCATCAGCAAAACCACTGGCGCCCTGACTAACACAACCAGAAAACAACAGTGTAAGCAATAAAGTAGCGAAAAAGCTGGTGCACTGACCACCAGAATATCTCGATATGGAGTTGGAGAATTTGTCAAAATAACACATAATTAATCACCTCAATCAGCACGGCAACACACATTGTGCAAATCACTTACAGATGAAACTGACTACCAAAATACTGCTTTGTACTGCAGCAGTATTAATGATTGGCTGTACTACACCAGCAGTCAGACTTGAACAACAAGCATCAGATCTTGGGTTTACTCATCACCAACTCATTAGCAATTCATTCTTGCTAACAACCTTCACTAACAAGCCTGTCTGTAATAATAACAAACTTCATGTCTACATTGCTGGAGATGGAAAACCCTGGAGGCATCGTACCCAAATTGCGCTCGATCCAACACCGAACCACTTGTTAGCACTTAATTTAATGAGTCTGGATACCACAGCATCCTTATACGTTGGCCGACCTTGTTATCACGGACAACATCAGTCAACAGCTTGTCACCCACTATTCTGGACTCATTGGCGCTACTCGTCCATAGTTGTTGATACAATGGTATCTGGGTTAAAAAAATTACTGGAACCATACCCAGCTTGTGCGGTTACTATTATCGGCTACAGCGGTGGTGGCACGCTAGCAATGCTAATAGCACCAAGGCTGGCCAACACTCATCGCGTTATTACGCTGTCTGGAAACCTGGATGTGGATGCATGGTCACAACACCATCACTACACTCCGCTCATTGGCTCACTGAATCCTGCCACTGAAGCAGCACTGCCACCAACAATTACTCAAATTCATTTGATTGGTAATGCAGATGACAATATTCCTGTCAATCGTGTATTAACTTCACTAATCTCACAACCTGATCCCGTAATTCTCCGATATCCGAATGTTGATCATTATTGCTGCTGGACAACTTTCTGGCCAAACATATTAAAGCGACTTAAAACACATGACTTCGGAGCACGCAAGAAATAACTTGAGCAACTAACGTAGGATTTTTGGCCATTGATTTTTTAGGATAGCTTCATTTTAGAATCAGTCTTTATGATTGATTCTAAAATGGCTGGAAATTTAATGGGCGTCCAACCGGAGGAAGATCACATTCAACCCAGAGCTGAAACACACGCCATTGAGGGCTATACCAAAAGGCTGTCCGAGACTAGAAGCCGTAGTAAGGGAAAAAGTTTTGAGTCCATTTTTTTTCGCCTAAAATGAGGCGAATACTTGCTGTATTGAACGAATTTAATCGGAAAAATGGGCCAAAACCCGTTTTTCCGCAGTAGGCTTTTCTATTCTCGGACAGCCTCCTAGGCGTAATAAAACACAATAATAATTCTTTGCTCTAATTCACTGTTTGTGGATAAATCTGTAGCTCACAATCAGTCATTCACTGTAAGATAAACCTGTATTCGTTTTAGGGTTTATCTGAATCATGCTGGAAATCTGCCAACTTCCTGTTCTCAATGATAATTATATTTATTTACTTCATGATACAGATGAAGATAAGACAGCTGTGGTCGATCCGGCGATTGCGTCGCCCGTGCTGAATCTGCTTGCTGAACGCAACTGGCGACTAGATTATATTCTTAATACCCATCATCACAGCGATCATGTTGGCGCCAAT
>JAZGEP010000163.1:0-7168 GCA_036478815.1 Methylococcales bacterium | reverse complement strand
GACGTAGGCCATTGTTGTCAAATCACTGTTCATATTCAAGGCGCGAAAACAGGCGCATAGTGAGCGATGTAACTGTTTTCGCAACACCGAAGATGAGCAAAAAGACAAGTCAATTGTTCAAGTTATTCCATGCACGTTCCTTAGTACAACCCTATATAACTCTTCGCACATGAGAATTTAGCATCGTCTGCGAAGAGTACACTCTGATCAGAATTTACTGCTTTGTAAACACAAGCAGACTGTTTTCAACATCCACAAAGATTTGATCTCCCGGTGCAAATTCAGCTGCTAATATCTTCTGTGCCAACGGGTTTTCAATGTCATTCTGAATGGCACGTTTCAGCGGACGTGCTCCATAGACAGGATCAAAACCTTCTTCACCAATCAAGTCTAATGCTGTATCGCTAAATTCAATACTCATATCACGCTCTTTCAGTCGTTGTTTGAGAATCGTTAGTTGTATTCCCGCAATCTGGCGGATTTGTTCTTTACCTAGCGGTCTGAAAACAACTGTTTCATCAATTCGATTGATAAATTCCGGTCGAAAATGGTCACCGACAATCGCCATCACGGCTGATTTCATGGCTTCGTAATCATCTTGTCCAGCCATGCTTTGAATCACATCAGAACCCAGGTTAGAAGTCATCACAATCACAGAATTACGAAAATCAACTGTGCGACCTTGTCCATCCGTCAAACGACCATCATCAAGTACTTGCAGCAAGATATTAAACACATCGGGATGGGCTTTTTCAACTTCATCCAGCAAAATTACTGAATACGGTTTACGGCGTACCAGCTCAGTGAGATAACCGCCTTCATCATAACCAACATAACCTGGAGGTGCTCCGATTAGTCGTGCGACCGAATGCTTCTCCATAAACTCAGACATATCCAGTCGCACCATGGCATCTTCTGTATCAAACAGAAAATCTGCTAATGCTTTGGTCAGTTCAGTTTTACCAACCCCAGTTGGTCCCAGAAACAGGAATGAACCATTCGGACGTTTTGGGTCTGACAATCCTGCACGGGAACGTCGAATTGAGTCAGAAACAGCTTTGACTGCCTCACTCTGTCCAACCACGCGTTTTTGTAGTTCCTGTTCCATACGTAACAGTTTTTCGCGTTCGCCTTCAAGCATTTTGGAGACAGGGATGCCCGTCCATTTAGAAACAATATCTGCGATTTCATCTTCCGTTACATTATTGCGTAGTAACTGAAATTTCGGAGTCTCAGCATCGGCTTTGGATGCCTCCTCCAGTTGTTTTTCCAGCTCTGGAATACGTCCATATTGCAATTCGGACAAACGCTGTAAGTCACTGGCACGATGTGCAGTTTCAAGTTCAATACGTGCTTGATCCAATGCTTCTTTAATCAGTGCTGTGCCCTGCACCGCAGTTTTTTCTGTTTTCCAGATTTCATCCAGATCGGCGTATTCTTTTTCGAGCTCAACGATTTTTTCTTCAAGTTCGGTAAGCCGTTTTTTAGATGCCTCGTCAGTTTCTTTCTTCAATGCCTCACGTTCTATCTTGAATTGAATCAAGCGCCGATCAAGCATATCTAATGCTTCCGGCTTGGAATCAATTTCCAGACGAATTTTTGCAGCAGCTTCATCGATTAAATCAATTGCTTTGTCTGGCAATTGGCGATCAGTGATGTAACGGTGCGACAGCGTTGCAGACGCTATAATTGCCGGATCAGTGATTTCAACACCGTGATGGGCTTCGTAGCGTTCTTTTAAACCACGTAAAATCGCAATGGTGTCTTCAACACTGGGTTCATCAACCAATACTTTCTGAAAACGACGCTCTAATGCTGCATCTTTCTCGATATATTTGCGGTATTCATTCAGTGTTGTTGCACCAATACAATGTAATTCACCCCTCGCCAATGCGGGTTTGAGCATATTGCCGGCATCCATAGAGCCTTCAGCTGCACCAGCACCAACCATGGTGTGCAGTTCATCGATAAACAGGATCACCGAACCATCTGATTTTGCGATATCATTGAGTACTGCTTTCAAGCGTTCTTCAAAATCACCGCGGAATTTTGCACCTGCCAGTAAGGCCGCCAAATCCAGTGATAACAAACGCTTGTTATTCATGCTATCAGGCACTTCACCATTAACAATACGTTGTGCCAAGCCTTCAACTAATGCGGTTTTACCAACACCGGGTTCACCAATAATGACCGGATTGTTTTTGGTACGACGTTGTAAAATCTGCACCATGCGACGAATTTCTTCATCGCGACCGATAATCGGGTCAATTTTGCCTTGTTCGGCACGTTCAGTCAGGTCTATTGTGTATTTTTTCAGTGCTTCACGTTGATCTTCGGCGTTAGGATCAGTCACTGACTGACCACCACGCACTGCATCAATTGCGTGTTTCAGCGCATCTTTTGTTGCACCTGCCTCACGCAGCAATCTGCCAACGATATCTTTATCATCCATCGCTGCCAATAGAAACAATTCGGATGAGATGTATTGATCATCACGTTTTTGCGCAAACTTATCGGTAAGATTCAATAAGCGTGACAAGTCATTGGAAATATGCATTTCACCGGCATTACCGCCAGAAACACTTGACATTCGGTCTAGAGTTTCGCCAAGCTGCGAGCGTAATTTATCTACCTTGACACCTGATTGAGCCAGCAAGCCTCTGACAACACCACCTTCCTGGTCAAGCAAAGCGGTCAATAAATGTACAGGCTCAATAAATTGATGATCACGCCCCAAAGCCAGGGATTGAGCATCTTGAAGCGCTAATTGAAATTTACTGGTTAATTTATCTGTTCTCATGGTTTACTCCATCAACTTGTGGAATTAGCGATTGATGCCCTGTTCATCCTGTTCACAATCTAACTGAAAAGCACATTACAGTGTCACTCTTGTCTTGGATCGAAATCATCAACAAATCTATACTAGTGCTCCGTCAACATTATGTTGACGGGTATAGAAAGCTGATAAATGGTCATCTGCGTTGTTGCACTCGTTTGGATTAGCCTGCTAGTCCTGCTCTCTCGCGCCTAGCAGCTAACCACTTTTCAACTCCCTATACCCATCAACATAACCTTGACGGAGCACTAGGAATCAGGGTGCTATTTGAATCAAACAACTTTAACTTCAATTTTGCGGGGCTTGGTAATCTCCTTCTTGGGTATGGTTAACTCAAGAACGCCGTTGGTCAGCTTGGCTTTTACATTGTCGGTATCAAGCTCATTACTCAAGCTGAAACTACGTTTAAAATTTGCCACTTGAAATTCAGCATACACAACATCCATTTCAGTTGAAGCATCAATCGTGGCTGTCGCTTCTAATAGCAGATTATTTTTATCAATCGTAATAGTTAGATCATCCTGATTCACGCCAGGGAGTTCAGCATACAATTTAATAAAATGATCGTTTTCGTGAACATCAACGTCAGGGCGCAATGCCGAATGTGTTTGTTGCTTAGTGACTGGATTGGTTCGATTTACAGTGTTAGCAACCGTTTCGTATTGTTGAGTAGTCATATTGCAAACCTCCTTATGAATTGAGTTCAGAATTGATGGTAATTCGTCGCGTTTTAGCTTCTTCTTTACGCTGCACGCTAATATGTAATACACCATTGCTATAGTTAGCATCGACCTGGGTAGGATCAACGTCTTCCGGCAATGTTATTGTGCGACGGAATGATCCACTAAAGATTTCATCCAGAAGCACTTTAGTATTTTCACCCTCAGTTTTGATTGCATCTCGTTCACCACTAATGGTGAGAATATTATTGGCGATTGTTATATCAAGCGAGTCAGAATCAACACCAGCAGCAATCGCATACACTTCTACGCTGTCAGAAGTAATTCCAGTATTAATTTGCGGGAAAACTCCACCTGCATCCGCATGAATATTTGACGGTGCAGTTGTTGTATCCATCAATCGTAAAAGTTGTGAAATTTCAGGAAGAAGACCTCCCTGTGTTCGGCTTAGTTCATATAACATTGCGCTCTCCTTGTAAGAGGACTGTATCTGGTCATCCAGTTTCATCAGAAACCAGAGAATTTAAAAAACTTTGGGTTTGCAGCAAGTAACCTGTTGCTCGGCAAATGCCTAGGAGGCTGTCCGAGAATAGAAGCAGCAGCAAGGGAAAGCGGTTTTGAGCCCATTTTTTCGATTAAATGAGGCGAATACTTGCTGTATTGAACGAATTTAATCGGAAAAATGGGCCAAAATCCGCTTTTCCACAGTAGGTTTCTATTCTCGGACAGCCTCCTAGGAGTGAGGATTTAATAACTTCCCGATTTTGACTTGCCTTTTGATCCCACAGAAGCACTCATTAAATAGTTGCGTAGCCTGCTATGCGCCCATTTTATGAGTACTCCTGTGAAATCAAAATGCTGCCCCAAACTTCGGTAACTTATTAAATCCTCACTCCTTAGTAGTTTTGCTCTACAACTTAATATGAGGTTACTTGTTGGTTTTTCAAGGCCAGATGATCGGTGGTTTAACGAAATCAAGTGGCCAACCTTGCTTGTCTTTTTGCTTCACAGAAGCATCAATACAATGGTTGCGTAGCAGTGTTTATTTTCGAGTCAATACAATTTCTTGTATATCAACAAAGGTAGTTAGGGCTCATCAGCTGTTGAGAAATACGGGCGAGGAGGCTGTTCGAGAATAGAAGCCGCGTCAAGTGAAAGTTGATTTGAGCCAGCCACTTTGATTTTTATTGGTTTCATTATTTGAGGCGAATAAGTACCTGATCATAATTAATTTAACAATTTAGCGCAGGATTTTTTTCAGCTTCAAGGCGTAGAAATAAGCGCATAGTGGGCTATGCAACTATTTCTGTAACGCCGAAGATGAGAAAAAAGATCAGCAAAATGTTAAATTAATTATGATCAGGTACTTAGGTATACTATTTAACAAAAATAAGAGGGAAAGCTGGTCAAATTCAGCACTACCTGACAGATACATCGGTTACAATCTTCTGCAAATTTCGCATTCTTCAAAACAATCAACGAGTAATTGTTCATGAGCAACACGGACACTAACAAATCAATCAACTTTATCCGCCAAATCATTGATAACGATCTACAGTCAAACAAGCACAATGGTCGTGTAGCCACTCGTTTTCCACCAGAACCCAATGGTTTTCTACATATTGGTCATGCCAAATCCATTCTCTTGAATTTTGGAGTTGCAGCAGATTATAACGGCACGTGCAATCTGCGTTTTGATGACACCAACCCGCAGAAGGAAGACGTTGCTTTTGTAGACGCTATTCAAGAAGACGTCCGCTGGCTGGGCTGCGACTGGGATGATCGCTTGTATTTTGCTTCTGATTATTTTGAACAGTTGTATGACTATGCTGTGCAGTTAATCAAGAATGGTCATGCGTATGTGGATGACTTGAGTGCCGATTTAATTCGCGAATATCGTGGCACATTAACGGTGCCAGGTAAAAACAGCCCTCGCCGCGAGCGTTCTATTGAAGACAATATTGATTTATTTACCCGCATGCGTGCTGGTGAATTTGCTGACGGCAGCAAAGTATTGCGCGCCAAAATCGATATGGCATCACCAAACATTAATATGCGTGACCCAACCATTTACCGGATTCGACACGGTGTGGTTCACCACCAGACTGGCGCTGTCTGGTGTTTGTATCCAATGTACGACTTTACCCACTGTCTGTCGGACGCCATTGAAAACATCACCCATTCACTGTGTACGCTTGAGTTTGAGGATCACCGTCCACTCTACGACTGGTTTCTGGAACAGTTGAAAACACCCAGTCATCCACAACAAATCGAGTTCTCTCGACTTAACCTGGAATACACAATTACCAGCAAACGTAAACTTACAGAATTAGTCGATGAAGGCAAGGTGGGCAGCTGGGATGACCCGCGTATGCCCACCATTGCCGGTTTGAGACGACGTGGATATACACCAGCATCAATTGCAGATTTCTGCCAGCGCATCGGCATCACCAAAGTCGAGAATGTGATTGAAATGGGTGTACTGGAAGACTGTATCCGAACCGATTTAAACACCAATGCCCCGCGCCGTATGGCGGTATTGCATCCATTAAAAGTCACTATTACTAACTTTCCAGAAAATACTGTGGAAACCATGCGAGCCGCTAATCATCCACAAGATGAAACACTGGGCCATCGTGATATACCATTGAGCCGGGAAATTTATATCGATCACAACGACTTTCTGGAAGTCGCACCCAACAAAAAATTCAAACGCCTGGTTGCCGGTGGTGAAGTACGTTTACGCAATGCTTACGTGATTCGTTGCGATGAAATGATTAAAGATGCTCAGGGTAATATTGTTGAACTACTATGCAGTTACGATGCAGCAACACTGGGTAAAAACCCGGAAGATCGTAAAATAAAAGGAGTGATCCACTGGGTATCAGCACAACATGCAGTGCCAGCAGAAATAAGACTGTATGATCGACTATTTAACCACCCTACCCCGGATTCGGCTAAAGATGGTTCAAATTACAGAGAACACATTAATCCCGATTCGTTGCAAACACTGACTGATTGCTATATTGAATCCAGTATTGCTGATGCGCAACCGGGTGATCAATTTCAGTTTGAACGCGAAGGTTATTTTTGTCTTGATATCAACTCGACATCAAATAAATTAGTTTTCAATCGAACGGTTACGTTACGCGATACCTGGTCAAAAATAGAGAATAGATAATTAAACAATTATCTATTTTTTTATCCCGTGGAAGCTCTAAGTTTTACAGCGTTACTAAATTGATATAACGCTGCAAATTTCATCTTCTACTTTTGGTCATGGGACAAACTTGGAGTTTTCCAGAAGATAACCATTGGTTATAGGTGAGGCTATAGCCACAACTGTTCGCTCAGAGACTTAGGTCGCGGCTATAGCCCCTCCTACAGGTTTGACCCACTACCCTACTTTTATACAGCAGATCTCCAATGATTTCCAAGCTGTCTGTGCGGTATGAACATATTTACCGATGTCCTCCAACTAAGTACTCGAATAAGTGGGATCAGCGTAAACTTTGTTTTTAGGCGCCTAGCTACAGATAAAGTTTACGCTGACCCTACTTATTCATCACAAGGCAGCCGGGACGTTTACACCACGCAATGAACGTGTGGTTACCCAACACGAACTGTGGTATCGCTACGCATCTGAATCGAG
>JAZGEP010000162.1:0-8511 GCA_036478815.1 Methylococcales bacterium | reverse complement strand
CGTTTGATGGGTTCCAGTTCATCGATGATTTCCATGGCCCGAATCTTTGGCGCTCCACTAACAGTGCCTGCGGGGAAGGTTGCAGCCAGCACATCAAAAGCGTTTTTATCTGCTTGTAGTTTGCCATCGACATTGGAAACAATGTGCATCACATGTGAATAACGTTCAATAAGCATATTTTCAGTGAGCTCAACTGTACCGATTTGAGAGACACGTCCAGCATCGTTGCGGCCCAGATCAATCAGCATCAAATGTTCAGCCAGTTCTTTGGGGTCTGCCAATAATTCGTCTTCCAGTGCTTTATCTTGTTCGCGCGTTTGTCCACGAGGACGAGTGCCAGCGATAGGCCTGACTGTGACTGTATCATCTTCAAGTCGCACCAAAATTTCAGGTGATGAGCCAACAATCTGGAATTCGCCCAGATTCAGATGATACATATAAGGAGAAGGATTTAAACAACGCAATGCACGATACAAGTCTAACGGGTCGGCTTTGTATGGAATTGACATGCGTTGTGAAAGCACAGTTTGCATCACATCGCCTTCGACTATATAGTCTTTAATGGTACTGACAGCGGCTTCGTAGCCTTGTTGAGTAAAGCCGGAGATAAAGTCTTTTTCATCAACAGTGTTGGTTTGCTGTTGAGCTGTTGTAGCGCGGGCTTTTCGCAGCTTGCGCACCCAATCATCAAGTTTACACTGAGCATTATCATAAGCATCAGGCAGGGCAGGGTTGGCATGGGTGATGAACATCAGCTTGCCGCTGAGATTATCAAACACCAGTACATCCTCTGACTGCATTAACAAGATATCTGGTGTTCCCAATGGGTCTTGCTTCTTGTCATTGCGTAGTCGTGGTTCGATATAGCCAATGGTTTCATAACCGAAATAGCCAACCAGTCCTCCACTAAACCGTGGTTGATCATCAATTTCTGGTACTTTGAAGCGGCTAAAATATTGTTCAATCCACTGCAAAGGATGATCAACCTCTTCACTGGAAATGATTGAGTTATTGTGTTTAACGCTAACGCTATTTCCAGAAACCTCGATAACAGTCGTGCTTGCCAGACCAATAATTGAGTAACGTCCCCATTGCTCGCCACCGCGCACCGATTCAAACAAGTAGGTAAAAGGCTGGTTTGCCAGTTTTAGATAGGCACTCAGTGGAGTATCCAGATCAGCCAGCACTTCGCGCATGATCGGAATGCGGTTATAGCCTTGCTCGGCTAGTTGCTGGAATTGTTCTGGGTTCATAATGGATGAAATTAGCTAGTGTATTTATCATGTCGCATTTTTCAGCGCAATGGATATCTGTAGTTTGCGCGATATCATAACAGGAATTGGCATAATTTTGTGTTTGCTATTCAAGTCAATCCAGTCTTTATAAGCCTTTACTGTAATGTCTTCGAGCTAGAAAAAAGTGGTTAAAAAATAATTGATGTTTAAGGAGCGAGGATTTAATAACTTCCCGATTTTAACTTGTCTTTTGGCTCCAGAAGAGTGCCTATAAAATAGTTACATAGCTTGCTATGTAACTATTTCTACAACACAGAAGACGGACAAAAAGACAAGCTAAAATGTATAAGTTATTTAATTTCCATTCCTAAGGATGTGTTCCACATTGATCCAGATGGGTGACTGGTGCTGGTCGTTTCCCGACACCAATGAATCGACATAACGGGTGCGATGACTGTTATTACGATGGATTTTATTGTGAAAGAATGCTGTGTACTCAATGTGGAGTTAATCAGGGCAAATCCATTGAATCGATAAGGAAGACACTATGAGTATTGATATTGAAGCGCTCAAACGGTGCGTGCAAAGGAAACATATCTTAACTTCAATTGCTTTGGCGACTATGCTGATATACACGGCAGAGTAGAGTAGAGTAATAATTATAAACACCGGCCAGCTAGTATTCGGAAAAAGCCAAATCCAATTGTTTAGCTACGACAGCTAATCGTTTATCACGTATCCAAAATTGCGTATCACTCTGTAGAGCAACAGATGCTAACAGCTATAACATCAATATAACCAATACCCTTGTCCATTAACTGTTGAGCCTCAATAAAATATAAGGACTTATTATAGGTGACAGAATCTATACTGAATAAAGAATGCAATAGTTGCAGAAGCATCGCTCAATTATGAAGATTCCCACAAGCCAATTCTCCGATAATCAGCGGATGCATGCATACAGCACCCTGTTCTAGCAATCTAGCAAGTGTTATTGTCGGTAACGTGCAGATGATCAATCCAGACCGAAGTGCCAACCAAAATCACTATTCGACTGCACTATGTTGATTGCACTACGTCGACGTGGAGTAGATTCAAGCTGTGGTTGAGATCCCCTAATTTAGCTAAGCGCCGTGCGCTTTCTCTTTCGATCAATGCCTTCAATCCTTCGCGGATAAGGCTGGTTTTTTCTTCAAGACCAGATAATTCACGGGCTTGCTTTAACAGATCAGCATCTATGTTCAATGTAGTGCGCATACTCTAATTCCTATACATACTTATACAGCATCAATGTATGCATAATATGATGCTTAATTGAATGCTGTCAAGTAAAGTCCAAGAGGTTGTTGATGTGTATTATACGCGAGATTGATATGTCCTTAATCCGGTCAGTTTGAGTTGACCCAATTTTAAGTTTTTGTGAGTATCACAGTGATATTATTTACAACATAAAATACGTTAAATAACCTGCTCTATAGGTCAATTGGCTCACTTGCAACCAAATCCTGGCAGCATTATTTTTTAACTAAACTATTGTCATTACTGATCCCTGTCACGATTAAGCGATATGACAGTGGTATATAACACAGTTTAATTCAGTTATTCCTATTACCAAAAAGAGCCATGATTGATGCTGACATTCAATGGCACACTATATGCTCTACTGATAGTACGACAAATACAATTGAGCATCTACCTTGAAACAGAATTTCTATTTTTCATACAATTCAAATATTTCACTAATCCCTATACGTATAGACCAGCTACTGCTTTCATTGTTCCTGGTAATCACTAGTTGTTGTGCTATCTCTAACGATAACTTCAAGTCACTGTTTCCTAATAATACTATTTTGATGGAAAGCAGCTCAAACCAGAATCAATATGGCTTTAGTGTTGCCTTATCAGACAATACACTTGTTGTGGGCGCACCGAATGATTCTGGCAATGGAGCCCTTTCAGGCACTGTATACATCTATTACCGGCAACCAGATCATCCAGATCAATGGATATTGCAAACTCAATTAAGCCCGTCCAACCCAGAAACGGGTGAACGCTTTGGTTATAGTCTTGCGGTTAATCAGACGATGTTATTGATTGGCGCACCTGCCAGCCAGCAACACAGCACCGGTATCGGTGTTGTGTATGTATTCAAACGCAATCAACAAACTCAGCTTTGGGAGCAAATAGACAAGCTGAGTGCAGATGATGGCAGAGAAGATGATCGCTTTGGTTTTAGCCTAGCGCTTAGCGACAATACTGCATTAATTGGCGCCTTTCTTGATGATGCTGATTTTGTTGATCAACAGACTGTTCTATCTACCCAGAATCTTCCTTTATCTGATCCCAGCGGCTGTAGTAAACAGACGCGATGCACACAAGGTATGGCTGAACCGGGTTCTGTTCCAATACAAACATTTGTATTTGGAAAGGAGTCAGATGGCGACCCAGGTTTTAATGTCGGTTCTGTCTATGTGTTTACTCAAGCCAACGAAAATCAGTGGATTCAGTCCGATAAACTGACAGGAAATAATAGTGAAGGCGGTGATTTATTTGGATATCAACTTGTGCTTGAAAACGATATTGCAGTCATCAGTGCACCTGGAAGAGATGATCATGACGAATTAGCAGCTGGCGCTGTTTATATCTATCAGCGTAGTGGTAGCTCTGATTCTCAATGGCAACAAATTCAGTTTCTGACCGCCAGTGAAGGCAAGCTGGATGATCATTTTGGTCAAAGTGTTGGTATCAGCAACCACACGATTGCGATTGGCGCAAATCAAAAAGATGTTGGCGCGCAAAACACCGGTATTGTTTATATTTTTCGTCCGGATAATAACACGAATCACTGGGCAGAAATCGCTCAACTAACTGCCCCTAATCCATCAGCTCAAAGCCAGTTTGGGCATAAGCTGGCCATTCAAGATAATCTGTTGCTAGTTAGCGCCTACAATGAAAGAAACAACAACCCCGGCACGGTGTACTTGTTTACGCAAGACAACCCGCAACAAACAGATTCTGGCTGGGTATACGCTGATGAATTGAACACTCCATCCGATTCACCTGAAAAAATTGGAGCTAGTATTGCATTCAATCGTCATTCTCTGGCAATCGGAGCCGTTGATAGTAATGGTTCTGGGAAAGTCTTTGTTTCCAGCGATTCAAGTCTACCGACTCAGGGACAGCTACCGCCTGTATCTGTGCCCACGACACTGATTCCTGACAATGGTTTATGGTGGAATCCTCAGCGTTCCGGTCATGGTCTGGATATTCAGTTAATCGGCAATAATTTGCTGGTGATTTGGTACACCTATCGCGACGATGGTTCTCCTGTCTGGTATCTCGCATCTGCACCATTTTCAGATTCAGATCGAAATTGGTCTGCAGATCTTGGCTTGTATCACTGGGATGGTGCAAAGGCCAACTACACCAATACCGGCACTGTGCAAATCACTTTTTCTGATGAGGCTCACGCTGAATTGTCATGGACGATTAACGGTCAATCAGGCAGTGAATCTATCGTGCCGTTCATCACCTCCAGTCAACCATCTGCAAATGATTTCAATGGAATCTGGTATGAACCAGATAAACCAGGTTATGGGTTCAGTGTCTCCATTCAGAGAAACAACGAAATATCTATTGTTTATTTCTATGATAGTAACGGTGCTCCAGTTTGGGCGCTAGGCAGTCATAACAACCCTCAGATACATACTTACGCTGTTAATACTTATCGGGGATCCTGCCCGACTTGTGCATACACTCCACCAGTCAGCACCCTTGCAGGAACCATTACCACACAGTATTCATCACCTGCCAGTGGCCGGCTTTCAACCGACATTTCATTGGAGACTCCGTTAGCTGGTGACTGGATTGTAAATGATGTTGCAATCGACAATCTGGCGTGGAATCTCAGTATCGAGCAAGGTGTGTTAAACATACCCTCTCGACCTGTTTTTTATCAGCTAGCAAAAACAAGCCGGAGCGTCGGTGCCACGGGCACACCTGAAATCAAGTTTTTGATGACAGATGTCAATACTGATTCGCCACAACTGTATTTTATTAATACCAAGACAGGCAATGAAGGGACATATCACTACGATTTTGCCCGTGATGTACTCAAGCAATATACCGATCAAAGTTATCGACGCGGTCAGGGTCAATTCAGTGCGCAAGCATATTTTTCGGATCAACGCTTGTATTTACCCGGTTCAGTTATTGCCTACAACAGCTTTCAAAGTGATGCTTCATCGTCATCCTCTGAAATTTATTCCATAGAATTCTGGCCAACCGACACCGTTTCTTTTAGACTGGTTAATCTGGCATACCAGGCCATCAAAAAAGCCATGCCATATACAAATGAACGCTTGTTTTATCATCCAGTTGGCGAAACCCATGAGCAATTGTATTTCAACAATCAGGCAAACTATGATGCAGCGTTAAAGAGTATTATCACCGACAATTTGCTGGCAGGAACCACGCGCTCAGTACTCAACGAAGGCGAAGCATACGGTCGCTTGCGCATTATTAATCAGAGCGATCCACCACCAGCACTGCAAGATATCGCCATCTATCGCTTTATCCCCAATGATCTGTCGCATATTGCTGGCATTATTACTGAAACCCGACAAACACCGCTTTCACATATCAATCTGAAAGCCCGCCAGAACAACACCCCGAATACGTATATCAACAATGCATCAGAGGATGCTGAAATAAAGCCGCTAATTGGGCAATGGGTTCATTATCAAGCGATTGACAATCGCATTCAAATCACCTTATCGACGCAACAACAAGCAGAACAATGGTTGCAACAAAGTCGTCCGGCTGATGCTCAGATTCCAGGTGGTGATTTATCAGTATCCATTCCACAAAAACTTGCTGATGTTGGTTTTCAGGATTGGGTTAGTTTTGGCGTAAAAGCAGCTAATGTTGCAGAGCTTGCCAAAATTCTACCAAACGGTATGGTTCCTGATGGCTATGCCATTCCTTTTGCGCTCTACGATCAATTCATGCGCTTGCCTCGCTGCGGCAAGGATTTAACTGACTTGTGCGAGCTGAGTGATAACGGTACATCATTTTATCAACAAGCAGCTGCCATGCTCACCAACAATGAATTTCAGAATGATTCACAAGTTCGTGAACAACAATTAAAAGCATTTAGAAAATCAATCAAACAAGCACAGACCCCAGCTGACATGACTGAAATAGTCGAAGCAATCCGATTGTTCTGGGAACCTGATGGCGAACCATTTAGCCAAAGCTTGCGGGTTCGCTCTAGCACTAATAATGAGGATTTACCAAAATTTAACGGTGCAGGGCTCTACAGTTCTTTCACGCATAAACAAGATGAAGGCAAGCTGGTCGAAAGCGTCAAACAAGTGTGGGCGAGTCTATGGAATAGTCGTGCATTCGATGAACGACAATTTTACCGGATTGATCACTTTAAAACCTATATGGGCGTCCTGGTTCATCCAAATTTTGGCGATGAACAGGCCAATGGGGTTTCTTTAAGTAAGAATATTTACAACCCCAATTGGCAAGGCATTTATACAAACGTCCAGCATGGGGAAATATCCATCACCAATCCCGAGCCAATCGACACAGACTCAGGACAAATCACCCCAATTCCAGACGAATTTGTGACTACCAGACTTGCCGTCAGCTCTCTGGATTATGACTGGGAAACCCAGTTTATCCGTCACACCAACGTCAAACAAGTCTATGGCGAACCTGCACCTGTTGGTAATGTACTCACTGAAGCTGAAATCATTCAGCTACGCGACGCAATGTTAACAATCCACCGTCACTTTAAAATACTGTATCAGGGAGACGAGGATTTTGCGATGGAAACTGAATTCAAGATTACAGAAACCACTGATGGTGGTCGTGGAAAGCTGGCGATCAAACAAGCACGTCCCTGGGTGGAATAGCTGTCCCACGACAACATAAATTTGTAGATATGCAACTCAGTGTAATTCGTAACGGGTGCTGATTCAGCGCAATGATAATCATGCGGTTCTTTATCCCGTTTAAGACTTGAATATTCACCATGAAGATAATGAAGGGAAGGAAATAGCTATTTATTGCTAATATTATGGCTGTTGTGGTGACCCCTGTATTTTTTTCATGCTCTTCAAGGTAAAAGTTATTTAATAACATCAACACTTAAAGGAAATACACCATGAAAAAATTAATCATCTTTTTGCTATTAGCCTGTAATTTTTATCAGTCTGTTAACGCTCACGACCCTGATACAGGCTGGTGGTGGAACGCTAATGAATCGGGTCGTGGCTTTAGCATAGAGAAACAAGCCGATAAAATTTTCCTTGCAGCCTATCTTTACGATGATTCAGGTAATCCCACCTAGTTTACAGCATTATTAACCAAAGGGACGGATCATGAGTATGTCGGTAATTTGCTACAATTTTCAGATGGCCTAATTTTATTAGGCGAATTTCAGGCGCCAACCGTATTGAATGCAGATGCCGGGCAAATTACGCTTGATTTTTCTGATGATGATAAAGGCACATTAATCTGGCCTGGTGGAACCGTGGAAATTACTCGCTTTATCTTCGCAGAAGAAGATGAAACCTCTGGCGATGTAGCCACAATTGCACGCGGCAGAGACTTGTTTCAGGCTAACTGTTCCAATTCAACCTGCCACACATCTGATCCCACGATTAACCAGAATAATATTTTATCTGGCGGCGATCCAAATGCCATTCGTTCAGCTTTCAGTCGTGTGCAGCGTATGATTGATGCGGGAGTGCCTGACAGAGTTTCGGATGAAGAAATTGAAGATATTGTTGCCTATTTGAAAAGCGTTAAGCCATAAACAACCTTGCCAGATTAACTTTGCCGGAAATTCTCAAAACACCAAGGGGTGTGCGGCCGAGCCAGGTCGATAATTCCATTACGGCGACAGTTTACTAAACAAACTTAATATCAACAGATAAACATTAATATAGAGTATATTTAGTAAACTGTCACCGTAATCTCTTGGTAATCTCTTGGTAATCTCTTGGGGTATAACGCTAAGTTCAGATGCCCAAAAAGTGGCCTTTGTTTTGTGCAAAAATGGTAACTTCTCATTATTTACCGGCACCTTTAAAATCGATTGGTTACAGTGCATAAAAATTGGACGTTATAATTTTAACCTTTGTAAGTCATTGATATTTTGATTTTACAAACGAGTTTTAATGATATTTCTACATTTATTTCATTAAAATCACTTCTAAGCTATTGAATTATAAGCTGCCGGTAAATAATGAGAAGTTAC
>JAZGEP010000161.1:0-2841 GCA_036478815.1 Methylococcales bacterium | reverse complement strand
ACCCGGTGCGTTTAAAGATCGCTACCTGTTGGAGCAAGCACCTCACCAACTAATTGAAGGCATGTTGATTGGCGCTCATACGATTGGAGCCAGTATCGGCTATATCTTTTTACGGCATGAATATAGTTTGGCTACAAAACGTATTAAAACAGCACTGGATGAATGTTATCAGGCTGGATTACTGGGCAGCAAGATTCTCGGTTCAGAGCTGACATTCGATCTTCATATCCACACCAGTGCAGGTCGCTATATTTGCGGTGAGGAAACGGCGCTGATTAATGCTTTGGAAGGTAAACGAGCCACGCCCAGAGCCAAACCGCCTTATCCTCAAGTCGCTGGTTTATGGGGTAAACCTACGATTGTCAATAATGTAGAAACCTTTTTCTGTTTGCCAGGGATTATTCATTATGGAGCGGACTGGTTTCAACAACTGGGACGCCATAAAGATAGCGGTAACAAATTATTTGGTGTCAGCGGACGTGTGAAAAAGCCTGGTTTGTGGGAATTACCAATGGGGACAACGGCTCGAGAAATCATCGAAAAATATGCGGGTGGTATGTGTGATGGTTATCAATTACGTGGCTTTATCCCTGGAGGCGGTTCCACTGACTTTTTATTGCCCGAACACCTTGACACCCCGATGGACTATGACGAAATTGGCAGCGTTGGCAGTCGCATGGGTACCGGTACGATCATTGTTCTGGACGATCAATTTTGTCCAGTCGATATGGTGCATAATCTGGTTGCCTTCTTTGCTCAGGAATCCTGTGGCTTTTGCACGCCTTGTCGTGATGGACTGCCATCAGCAACCTATCTTTTGGAACAGATAGAAAAAGGACAAGGCAAACCCGAAGATATTACTTATCTTGAGGATCTTGTGCGCTTTGTTGCTCCCGGAAATACTTTTTGTGCTTTGGCTCCTGGTGCTGCTGAACCCTTGCAAAGCGCGTTGAAATATTTTCGTGATGATTTTGAACAACATATACAGGATGGCTGCTGTCCTTATCAGACGGCCCAGTGACATATATTTGATACGGTATTAACTGATTCCCAAGCTGGAGCGGTACTGCCATTAAGTTAAGGAAATTAATAATTGTAGGGTGCATTTTATGCACCAATGATGTGGCATCACAGCGATTGTTGGTGCATAAAATGCACCCTACGAGAGAAAAGTTTCTCTTATCCTATTGACGACGCTGAAGCGTGGGAGAGAGAACATGACAAGTAGTGATTACGGTGATTAGGATAGAGTAATGACAACAATTACCATCGACGGCGAAAACTACCAGGTTGAAACAGGTCAAAACCTGCTTCAAGCCTGTCAGACGTTGGGTCTGGATGTCCCTTATTTCTGCTGGCATCCAGCCATGGGTTCGGTTGGTTCATGTCGCCAATGTGCTGTTACCTTGTATAAAGATGCCGAAGACACACGTGGGCGCTTGACCATGAGCTGTATGACACCAGTTGCTGATGGACAAATCCTGGCTTTAAACAATCCTGATATCAAACAATTTCGGGATATGCAGATTGAAGCACTGATGATCAATCATCCGCATGATTGCCCAGTCTGCGAAGAAGGCGGCGAATGCCATTTGCAGGATATGACGCTGATGAGTGGCCATGTTAAACGCCGTTTTCGTGGCCCCAAACAGACCCACAATAATCAATATCTGGGTCCATTCATCGGTCATGAAATGAATCGCTGCATCGCTTGTTATCGATGTGTGCGCTATTATCGTGATTACAGTGGCGGTACTGATTTTGATGTGTTTGCCTCACGCAATAATGTCTATTTTGGTCGGGCTGAAGATGGTGATCTGGAAAACGAATTTAGCGGTAATCTGGTAGAAGTTTGTCCGACCGGAGTGTTTACTGACAAAACCTATAGTCAGCATTATGTGCGCAAGTGGGATTTACAATCCGCTCCCTCAATTTGTACGCAATGCAGCGTTGGCTGCAATACCTATCCAGCCGAGCGCAATGGCATCTTGCGCCGTATCAGCAACCGCTATCATCCGCACATCAATGGTCATTTTCTCTGTGATCGAGGCCGTTTTGGCTATGATTTTGTTAACCATCAACAGCGCTTAACACACCCCTGGCAACGCAATGTTAAGCAGAAATCAACGGATAAAATTAGTGCCCAACAAGCTCAGGAGCGACTTCAGGAATTAGTCAACAGTTCATCTGTGCTTGCTATAGGTTCAGCGCGCTCATCACTTGAAAATAATTTTGCATTGCGTGAGCTGGTGGGTAAAGACAATTTTTATGCAGATTGCAGCCAGCAAACATTACGACAAACCCAGGTATTGAATCAGTGCTATCAACAAGGCGTATTGCCTCGCTCGTCGTTGCAAACCCTGGAATCTGCTGATGCTGCATTATTAATCGGTGAAGACATTACCCAGACTGCACCACGCTTCGCTTTATCCTTACGTCAAATGACACGCAATGCTGGCTTGCAGAAAGCGGCAGAGATGGGGTTGGCTGCATGGCAAGATGCGGAAGTCAGAAACATTGCTCAACAACTCAAATCACCTCTACATATCATCAACAGTCATACAACACGACTGGATGATGTTGCTGTTGAGACAAGCTGTTGTTTACCTTCACAGCAAGTGACGTTGATCAATGAAATCAATGCCTTGCTCAGCAATCCCAAACAATCAAGCAAAGATTTCAGTGACCATGCCAGAGCAATTGCTCAAAGCTTACAGGCAGCCACTCAACCGATCATTGTCACCGGCATCCATTCTGATTGTGAGGCACTGCTGCGAGCAACCATTCAATTGTCTCAAACACTGCAACGACTTAACAATAACAGTGGTTTTATTTGTGCAT
>JAZGEP010000160.1:0-3177 GCA_036478815.1 Methylococcales bacterium | reverse complement strand
CCGTTCCGAGTGCGGATAAGCCAGCTACACCGGCACCGATGACCATAACTTTAGCGGGTGGTATTTTTCCTGCCGCTGTCACCTGACCACAAAAAAACCGCCCAAAATGTTCGGCGGCTTCAATCACGGCTTTGTATCCGGCAATATTTGCCATCGAACTCAAAGCATCCATTTTCTGCGCTCTGGAAATGCGCGGAATCGATTCCATCGCTAAAACCGTTGCTTTGGTTTTAGCCAGATCATCCAGTAATTGTTTATTTTGAGCTGCTCCGATAAAACTGATTAAGGTTTTCTTACCATCTAACAAATCAGTTTCATGCACTTTTAACTGGGGATGTTTTTCAGGAGCACGCACTTTAACGATAATGTCCGAATCTTTCCAAAGTTTTTCAGCATTGTCGACAATTTTGACACCGACTTTGGTGTAGTCCTCGTCTCTAAAATTTGAGGCTTCACCGGCACCTGCTTCAATGCTGACTGTAAAACCCAGCTTACTGAGTTTCTCAGCGGCATCAGGTGTTGTTGCAACACGGTTTTCGCCTTTATGTACTTCCTTAGGCACACCAATCTTCATGGAACTCCTCCTTCCGAAAATAATTAATTAACTGCTTATTTATACGTAATTAAATTGACTAAGTTGATTTGTAAATAGGTGTAGCTGGGGTTTGTTGTCGTACTGTTTTGTTGTTTAAGCCAGTTTTTGCGCGCGCGCAAACGCATCACGAAAATCATAGTAAACCGGATCATCAAACTTAACCAGATCCTTGAGCAAATCTTTCTGGGTTTTATATTTAACATCACCGATCGCTAATGCTCCAATACCAACTGCACTGGGTGAATTCACTGCAAATTCCATTGGTTCTGCGTTGTGCTTGCGTTCAATGCCTTTGATGCCAGCTGGTGGAACTGCATTCACATCAGCAGCGACTTTCAGATTTTTTGCTTCTTTAAGCACAGTGGCACTAATGACTTCAAGACCAGCAAGCGCTGCAGAGATAACAACGTCGGCATCGCTGATCAGTCTGATTTTATCTTCATCGGTACCAGCCACATCGGCTTTTAGATCACACCCAAAGCGTGTGTTGAATTTCTCTGCCAATCCAGTTGCACGATCCATGCTGACATGATCAACTAATGTTACTTCAGCGCCTTGCAATGATGCAATTGCACCACAGGTGCTGCCAACAGAACCCGTTCCGCCTATTACTACTACGTTCAAGCCTTTCAATTCATTGATTTGATGGGTTTTCAGTGCTTTTTCAACACAGGCAATCACCGCACCGGCAGTGGTAAATGCGCCGCTGGGATCAGCCAACACTGAAACCTGGAAAGGCGGCACCATGGCCTTTTTTGCTATATCCAGCATGTCCAGAGAAAGATCAACATTGCGACCACCAAGAAAAATACCAGTATGCTTAACTCCCACACTATCGCGTGAAAAAATTGTATCCTGAACCAAGCCATGAATATGTTCAAGCTGGACGTTATTATAAGGAATCACCATATCAAAACCAGCATCTGCTGCCATATTGATATCAAACGGACTGACATGGGGCGATGGATCAAACATATGGATGAGATAAGTTTGCATGGTTTTCTCCTCTATGAAAATAGCTGTTTTATTTATTCACAAACTCACGAGCGACTTCAAAAGCATGTTCAAAATGCAGAAAAACTGGCCGGTCAGTAGTGCGCATGCGATTCAACAAACCATTTTGCGCGTGGTACTTAACATTGCCAATTGCCAGAGCACCAATTCCTGTAGCACCACTGTTCGAACCTGGGATCGGTGTTCCATTATGCATGGCATCCAGTCCAGCGATTCCTGACGGTGGAACAGCATTAACGTCCGCCGCCACTTTCAGTTGCGGAGCAGTTGCCATCTGATCAGAATCCAGAACTTGAATGCCTGCTGCTGCAGTTGCATAGACAACATCAGCAGTTTTCATTAATTCTGGTTTGTTGGTATCTGTATCACCTTGTATATTTGTTTTAGCATCACCAAATAATTCATTAACCAGTTTGGCAATACGCTGTGATTTTTCCAGTTGTCTGCCAATAATGGTGACGTTTGCACCCGCTTTAGCTGACAACACGGCAGCAGCCTGACCAACAGGCCCGGTTCCGCCAAGCACCAACACATTGGCACCTTGCAAACTGGAATTGTGTTTATTGATTAACTCTTTCTCAACAGCTGCAACCATCCCGGCAGCAGTTGTGAATGCGCCACTGGGATCAGCAAATGCGGAAATTTCGAATGGGGGAACCATCGATTCCTGTGCTATCGATAACATTGCCATGGCTTGTTCAGTATCTCTTCCCCCCAAAAACAAGGCTGTCCGCTTCACCCCTTTTGGACCCCGAGAAAATATTGCATCCTGAACCAATCCTTGTACTTCACTTGTTTCCACCATTGTATATGGGACAACAGAAGTCCAACCTGCATCCATTGCCATATTGGCATCAAATGGACTCAGATTTTTTTCTGTGGTGATCATATGAAGAATGTAAGGTTTTTCCATTATTGAATGCTCCGCTATATTAATCGAATGACTTTACGCATCAGCGTTATTATTTTTGTCATGGAGCGATTGAATGCATGCTCCTTTCAGTCGCACATCGTAGCACTTCCAACAGGCTTGTACCATCTCAGAAATTAACATGTCCGAATCCAGGAGGCTGTCCGAGAATAGAAGCCGTAGCGAGAGAAAGCGGTTTTGCGACCATTTTTTCGATTAAATGAGGCGAATACTTGCTGTATTGAACGAATTTAATCAGGAAAATGGGCCAAATCCGCTTTTCCACAGTAGGCTCTCTATTCTCGGACAGCCTCCTAAACCATAGAATTTCAAGCAACTTGCTACAACAATGGGCAAACCACTATCAGGGAATAAAGCACTCTGCAACACTAAAATATATTGGGATTTAGACTGTGATAAGAAGTTGTAAAAACGAGGATGATATTTTAAACACGAAACATCGATAGCTGAAGTAATCGATCTTAGGAACGAGGATTTAATAATATACGAAAGCTTGACGCAGAATTATTATTCGTCTTCAAGGCGTAGAAATAGGCGCATAGCAAGCTACGCAACTGTTTCTACAACACGGAAGACGGACAAAAAGACAAGTCAAAATTCGTATATTATTAAATTCTCGTTCCTTAGGCAACTGGAA
>JAZGEP010000159.1:0-7492 GCA_036478815.1 Methylococcales bacterium | reverse complement strand
CTTAGGAACGTGCATGAAATAACTTCGACAACTGACTTGTCTTGTTGTCCGTCTTCGGTGTTGCCGTAACAGTTACATAGCTCACTATGCGCCTGTTACGGCGCCTTGAAGACAAACAACAATTCTGCGCCAGTTGTCGAAGTTATTTTATGCCCGTTCCTTAGCGTTAGAAATACCTCACGCCTGTTAGTCTGATCCTATTTCAAAACCATTTTTTCAACTATCCTTTAATCAACAGCATACGAAGCTATACACTAAAAGTGTCTATCGCTCGTATCAAAACATTTCCTGGATAACTACCAACCTCATAAAACAGGCTACAAAACCCAAAGGATATGTCTCAGACATACGCCTGATGATCTCACTATCTACATTTAAATTTAAGGATTACTTCGTGGAAGAAAAAGAATTTGACAAGCTATATAAAATGATGAGTAAACTGCTACGCCCTCACCCTTGGCATGGCATAGACCTTTTTGATTCCAAACAAGATCATATCCTCAATGCCTATATAGAAATTGTACCAACTGATACTGTTAAATATGAACTCGACAAAACCACAGGTTATTTAAAGGTTGATAGGCCGCAAAGATTTTCCAATATTATTCCAGCGCTTTATGGATTTCTTCCGAGAACATATTGTGGACCAGAAGTTGCTCAATACACCATAGAAAAGTTAGGACGTAATAACCTTCATGGTGATCTGGATCCTCTTGATATCTGTGTTTTAACCGAAAAAAATGTATTTCATGGTGATTTGATTGTTAACGCAATCCCGATCGGTGGTTTTCGCATGATTGATCATGGCGAAGTTGACGATAAAATAATAGCTGTTCTAAAAGACGATGCTGTGTTTGGCGAACTACGTGATATCAAACACTGTCCTGATGGCACACTGTCAAGATTGAGACACTATTTTCTCACCTACAAACAAATACCAGACCCTGATACCAATGAAATCCCCAAATGTGAAATCACCCACATATACGGACGCGAAGAAGCGCTTCAAGTGATTGAACACGCTGCAAACGACTACAACAACAAATATACATTCAAAAGGCTAGAAGATTCGGTTATATAAATCAATGCTGAATTAAGCTATCAGGCCAATTCCAAGACACTAAACCCATAGCCGTATGCTGGATAAATCCAGCAATAAAGCCTCTCTCATCCACAAACGCCGGATAACGCGATGACGTATCCGGCGCTTGCTTTACGACCCCTCATTTTTTCAAGAACCACAGAAACCAAGTGTAGAATTAACTGAATGGCTATATTGACGTTATAGAATCAAAATACGCCTCAATTTCTACGGCAGTACAACGCGTACAACCTGATGAATCCACCGCGCCATCAATCAAAGCTGCTCCTCTAGAACCAAACAAATAGCGTAGAATCAATAGGCCATCGGTCAGCGCATCATCGACGCCATTGCCATCAATGTCGATGTTTATACTGCCTCCTGTGGAGTCATTATCCAGGTTGACTACAGAGATATCATCCGGATTATTGTCATTGAAAACAGTGTCCTCACTCACCGCAAGCGCAGTAATAATCTTGTATTGTTGGGAACCGTCGCTATTTGGGTCATCTTGACCTGTTATAGTCACTTCCTGTGGAATGTCCCAGTTTTCTGGAGTAAACGTTAACGAGGCAGGTGAAACAGCGCCCTCGGAGATATCATCGCTAGAGAGACCAATCGTAACGCTTGCGGATGGCTCACCATTGAGGACAATCGAAAAAGTGTCTGTCCCTCCATTTTCATTTGTGCTCAGGCCCAATGTCGGTGTCACTATAATTAAGGCGCTGGCAAAATTCGGTGGACAAGGCCCAAAGAGGCACTGGAAATTCAATTGATATTCTCCTGTTTCATCAAGGCGAGTCTCTTGAACTGTGACAGTATAGGTTCCGCTAATGGTGAGAGACAAGTCAATGACAATACTACAACTACCATCACAAAACTGATCGAAAATAACCGTTCCGTCTGGATCGCGCACTTCAACAAAAGGATCAGAATTATCAATTCTTGACGAGACATTAATTCTCACATCAGTATTTGCAATTCCTTCGAAACTAAAGAAGTCGAGATCTGTAACAGGATTTAATTCATCATCAAGGGCAAGATCATAGGGAAACGATCGTGGTTCTGCAACAGGTGGGATTTTTTCAAGTTGTAGTTGGTAAACTCCTGTTTCATCAAGACGAGTCTCTTGAATTGTTACAGTATAGGTTCCACTAATGGTGAGAGACAAGTCAATGACAATACTACAACCACCATCACAAAACTGATCGAAAATTACCGTTCCATCTGGATCGCGCACTTCAACAAAAGGATCAGAATTATCAATTCTTGACGAGACATTGATACGAACCACATCCCCCGCTGACCCAATAAAACTAAACTGATCCAGATCCGTTACCGCCTCGAATGCACACCCAGTAGTATGATCCCCATAATTTAGTTGTAGTGGCTCGACACCCTCATTGCAAGCAACTGGGGATTCTGGCTGTACTGCATAACTAACGCCCATCACAAGAAAGTAAAGAGTAAACAAAAATATTATTTTCATTGTATTCCCCCCTCTAAAAAGGCTATTTCACCATTGAATGTGTTATGTTGTCAAAAATAACAATTTCTAATGGGTTATCAATACGGTGAGATATTACCTAAAGTTTTGGATTTACATTGCCTGTGAAACCTAAATTCTACGTCAAACTTCCGGAAGTTATTCAATCCCCCTTCCTAAGGAGTGTGCATGGAATAACTTGAACAATGATGGCGCAGGATTTTTGTTTCTGACGAGACGATCTAAAGAGGCGCATAGTTGTTCTACGCAACGATTGAGATCGTTTCGTCAGGAGCAAAAAGACAAGCCAGCATGTTCAAGTTATTTCATGCACGCTCCTAAGCATGGCTTATTCATTTTCGATACAGATTAAATTAATGAACAATTCAGCAGTCGTCAGTTAAAATTTGTCCGACATTTCTTACTAAGGAGATGAGGTCATGATTTTATTCGCTAGAAGTATTCTGCTTATTGGTTTGATGTTGTTATTATTAAACGCTTGCGTATATTTCCCGCATCATTCGTATAGCAGAGGATATAGCAATTATCATTATAGAGGCCATGATAACCATCATGGAAATCATCATCGCGATAGCCACAGACATCGTGGTGACGGATATCATGGAGGAAGACACCATGGTGATGGGTACCGCGATGGACATCATGGTAGAAGACATCATTAATTTGTATTAGCTTAGACTTAATCAGACAGTTGCCCGGTTTTGCGTTATGCTGTTTTCTAGACCCCAGCTACATCTAGCCCACATTTCTCACCAGTCTGATGAGTCCTCGCTTACTATCTGAATCCACAAGAAATTTTATTCAATCGGAAATACACGCTGTTATTCCACACATTCATAAAATTCCTTGTGAATTCAAATAGCGACGCGATCATCTCATAATCGACTGGTGAGAAATACGGGCTAGAGCACCTAAAGCCAAAATCAGAGACGAGCAGCTAACGAATCCGAGTAAACCGCTTTGTTGTGGGATCTTGATATGATTTCTCAACCTTCTTATGTTTATTTCTCCATTAGATATAGATCCAACTAATAGATATATCATAGACATGTTCTAAGGCGAGTTGATCTCTAATTTTTCGTGTTTTATTGACAATAGGCTCTTCAGTCATTGGGGATTAATGTTGCAAAGACTATCATTATTTAAAATGTGTGATAGCAAAATCCACATGGGATGGCTCGTCTATCCTGCTGAATAACCACAAAAACCTGTAGGCCTGATAAGCGGTAGCGTCATCAGGCAAAGCAGTCGCACACTCCACAAGCACCGGAAGACGCTAGTTAAAGCTTATCTGGCCTACGGCGCTAAAAATATAGAGGAATCATAGGGGCAGATAAAATAAACCAAGAATTAAAATTAATCTTGGTCTGTCCCTGTTTACGTTTACGTCTCGATATTTTTGTAACAGCACTGATACATCGCTTACTATACCGATTCAAAAAAAGCACGGTAATATTCACATTTCAATTCGATTGTTATTTTGTTCTAATGTCGATTAAATACAAAAAGAGACAATGAGGTTCTGTTTAAAAAGGAAGGCTTAATTTTACTCTGACCCCGAATATTCCCGAATATTCAAAAGTAAAATCCTCAAAAAGGTGAACACTTTCATAGGAAACTGTTCACTCCATTACTGTTTGAAAGGATTTCAGTAATTTGTATATCCTTATTTTCATCAGGAATTATATCGTACTGCTTAATGCCTTTTACATTAGTTATATCTACATACGACACAGTCAAAACATCATTCTCGAATTTATTTTTGTATTCTAATATACACCATTCTACTTTATCGCTAGGTTTGAAGATTTCAATTTTCTCGGGTTGTTTCTCCAACTCACATTTTGTTGTGAACTCGACTTGAGTAGCTATTTCGCCAACGTTTTTTATTCCAATAGATAACCTATTCGGGTTCGGGTTCGGGTAGTCATTTTTCTTTGGATTTCCTGCAAGCTTTACATCGAATATTGGTTGATTTTTCTCACTTTCATGCCTAAGTGATTCTTGTTCCACATTGTAATGAACTCTTGTAAGTTCAATCAGTTCACTCTGTTTGTTGACCGAATTTTCGAGTTGTGTTGCCTGCAACTTAAGTGCCGAGGTATTCTGCCGAAGCTCAATTCCTTGTTGAAAAAATCCTAAGATTAGCCAGCACATTGCGAGCGGTCCAAATGAACCTGCGAGGAAATCGCCGAGTTCGTTTAAATCCAGTTTTGTTAATTCTTCTAAACGACAATCAAAGAGCCAAATGAAAAAGACAACATATATAAATGTCATTGTGATGCCGATTTTAGATAAAAGATTCATAGATAATTATTTAACGACTATAAGGATATTGCCATATTATAAATCATCTTCTCTGTTCAAAAAAAAACAGTTTAATCGATTCTCAATCTGACAAATAAATCAAGGTGAACACTTTGATAGCAAACTGTTCACTATTCTAACTAGCTTTTCCTGTTTTCCAAATAATTCAAGCCCTCTTCGGGGGCAATACGGAACAGACCACGATAAAATAAGCTAAAGGGGGCGAGGACAGACTCGATATAAGTTTTCTGGCAAGGATATTTCTTTCATTGCCAGAATAATGAGGTCTAGGAGGCTGTCCGAGAATAGAGAGCCTACTGCGGAAAAGCAGATTTTGGCCCATTTTTCCGATTAAATTCGTTTAATACAACAAGTATTCGCCTCATTTAATCAAAAAAATGGACTCAAAACCGCTCTCCCTCGCTACGGCTTCTATTCTCGGACAAGCCTCCTAGCCAATGGTCGTTATGGATCGATAACTACTATTCATTCCTAAAACACACAACCAACAACTATGTATTGAAAACATCCATCATTTCATTGGATGCTTTTAAAGCATTTTCAAATATCTTATCGCGATCGCGACGCGCTAGCTGCGATATTACCAGGGTTGATCGATGTGGTAGTTGTGCTGTAAATACCCGTGCTGGAACAGTCGACATTTCTTCTACAATGCCGATTCGTTCATCATCCAGGCGCTTAAAACAAACACGCCCTTCTGTCTCTGGCTGACTCCAGTCAAACAACAACTGGTAAATCAATGGGTCGCCTTCGGGCAGGCGCTTGGCAACGACTTTGATATCAATATTGTTTTTCTTAAAGCGCCAGTAGAGTTCAGACGCTGATACACGTTTGCCCGAAACCGGCTCCCATTCAAGCTGAGTCGCCAGCCAGCCCACCAATAACCAGGTCAACGCTAAGGCATGCGGCCCGTGTTCTATGGTAATCTTTCGCAACGATGTCAACGCTTCAGGTGCGACTTGAGGATCCAGGACTTGACTAATCAGTTTGCGTAAGATTGTCAATCGCCGCCAGGCAAGATTGTAAACAATCAGTGTATCCTGCTGCGCTGCAACCCAACGTGTCATTAGTGCAATCCCAGTCACCGTGATAATTGGGGTCGTGATAATTGGGGTCGTAGTAACATTAATTTCTTTCTCCACAAGCGTCAGCTATGGATCGATAACTACTATTCATTCCTAAAACACACAGCCAACAACTATGTACTGAAAACATCCGTCATTTCATTGGAAGCTTTTAATGCATTTTCAAATATCTTATCGCGATCGCGACGCGCTAGCTGCGATATTACCAGGGTTGATCGATGTGGTAGTTGTGCTGTAAATACCCGTGCTGGGACAGTCGACATTTCTTCTACAATGCCGATTCGATCATCATCCAGGCGCTTAAAACACACACGCCCTTCTGTCTCTGGCTGACTCCAGTCAAACAACAACTGATAAATCAATGGATCACCTTCGGGCAGGCGTTTGGCAACGACTTTGATATCAATATTGTTTTTCTTAAAGCGCCAGTATAATTCAGACGCTGATACACGTTTGCCTGAAACCGGCTCCCATTCAAGCTGAGTCGCCAGCCAGCCCACCAGTAACCAAGTCAACGCTAAGGCATGCGGTCCGTGTTCTATGGTAATCTTTCGCAACGATGTCAACGCTTCAGGTGCGACTTGAGGATCCAGGACTTGACTAATCAGTTTGCGCAAGATAGTCAGTCGTCGCCAGGCAAGATTGTAAACAATCAGTGTATCTTGCTGCGCTGCCACCCAACGCGTCATTAGCGCAATCCCTGTCACCGGATTAGCCCAGCCAATGTTATCGTAAATAATCTGGTTTGCCAGTTCAGCCAGCTCAACAAATACTTCCCCGCCTTTCGGTGGCGGTTGCCGTGAAACCCACCATAATGTGGTTGGTAAATCACCGATTAAATGTGCTCGTGCAACAGACGGTAAATACTCAGTTGAATCAGGGCTAGAAATGACATCAATTCTTTCCGCACAAACCTGCCAACCAGCGGGAACTGCCTGGTAATACATGGTGATCAACGCTTCTATTTTTCCATCACTCGGTTGCCCGTTACCCATTAATAACAGAACCCGCGCTGGATGTGCATCAACAATATCGGTTATTTCTGGACTAATGCGTTCCAGTTCATCACTGCTATCACAATAAATAATCAGATTGGACATGCAGGCGCGCATGATGGTCTTGCCTTCACTGATATCCTCATTGAATTGAGTCCATAATCCTGCTAATTCAGTTTCAATATCGGCAATGCGAATCAGTTTGGAGGGATGGGTTAAAACCTCAAACTCGGATTGTGGTTCTGTCATAACAAGCGCCATTTGCGATTATCTGTTTCAATCATCCGGTCTGCTTCCAATGGCCCCCAGGTGCCAGAGCTATATTCTGGAATCCAACGGCTACTAGTATTCATCCAGGTATCAAGAATATTATCAATCCATACCCAGGAAGACTCTACTGAGTCGCGACGCATAAACAATGTTGCATCACCTGCCATTACGTCCAACAGCAATCGTTCATAAGCTTCTGGTGATTGCTCTCCAAAGGTTGAACCAT
>JAZGEP010000158.1:0-5070 GCA_036478815.1 Methylococcales bacterium | reverse complement strand
TAGGTAACGCGCAATCAATAACCCACCAGTATTGCGCAGGATTGTTGTTTGTCTTCAAGGCGCAGCGTAGGGAGCATAGCGGGCTATGTAACCGAAGTTGCAACGCAGAAGACAGGCAACAAGACAAGTAATACTGGTGGGTTATTGATTGCGCGTTGCCTTAGTTAAATATTGACGAATTGAAAGCGTGATTACTCAGCTTACTCTCTATTTTTCCCAATCGCTGTCTGAAAGTGCTCATTTACACCTGTAAACTTCGCGCTTTCGCCTTGCTCTTGGACAAAATAGAGGGCAATCTAAGCAGTTACTGATTACGCTGAGTAGTTACTTGAAAGCTAAGTGTACTGTGAATTATTACTAAATAAAGGGCAATTTGAGCATCTATAAACTGCGCTGAGTAGTTACAATAATACATTGCTAATGCCGACATAGAATTGGAAAATGTGCCAATAGTTTGAACTAATAAGAGTCACTAAATTAAATTGAGATAGTTGCTGGCGTCAAGTCATTAATCATTATTTATCCATGGTGTAATTGAATTGTTAACAAAAAAAATCTGTTTGTTGGGTGAGTTTGCTATCGGAAAAACCAGCTTGACTGCGCGTTTTGTCAGACAGACTTTTTCTGACAAATACCTGACCACAGTTGGTGTAAAAATAGACAGCAAGCTTGTTGAGTTGTCTGCACAGCAAACAGTCAAACTGGTGATCTGGGATATCGCAGGGAGTGATCTCTCCACAACCGTGGATGACAGTTATTTACGCGGTACAGCTGGAGTGCTTTTGGTTGCGGATGGCTGTCGCAAAAACACACTGGTCACGATAATGAATCTGAAGCGTTTTGTACATGATACAGTCGGCGAATGTGCAGTGGTTGTGGCTATTAATAAAGTTGATTTGCTATCTGAATGGGAAGTTGGTGAGGCAGATATCACTGAGCTGCAGGATTCAGGATTGCATGTCTATAAAACCAGTGCGAAAACTGGTGAGAATGTAGAAAATGCTTTTCAGCAATTAGCTAAATTACTGATAACCCCATGAACGCATTTTCAGCCAGTGCTCAGCGCGTTATTGAGCAATGTATCGACGATTGCACACGCCCGTTGTGCCTGACGCTTGATAATAACTTTATGGTCAAATCATGGTCAGGTGATCGCGCGTACTATGGCTATGACAGTATTGAGATGGGAGAGGACTGCAGGGATTCTCTATTGTTTCTGGTTGGCCTGAAAGCGCAAGATTCGATTCAATTACGTTTTGTAGAGACTCCCAATGCGCGCGCAGTGCATGTAAAACTATTGACCGATGCTAATGAAATAACCCTGGTCATGCTGGATGCGACTGAGCAGAGAATTAATCATACTGTGGTGCAGCAGAAGGGCAATGAACTTGCATTGATGCAAATTGAGCAAAGCAGATTGATAAAAAACCTGCAGCGTTTGGAAAAAGAAATTGAGGCCAAACGGCGCCAGTCTGAGCAGGCGAATCGTTTGAAAAGTCAGTTTATAGCGACCATGTCCCATGAGTTTCGAACTCCGTTGACATCTATTCTGGGCTATTCGTCCCGCTTAAAGAAACTAAACGGCCTTGACCCGGTTTCAATCAACTATCTGGGTAGTGTTGAGAGGGGCGCTCAGCATTTATTGTCTCTGGTTGAGAATCTTCTTGACCACTCACAAATTGAGGTTGACAGTCTTTCTATCAATCCAATTGCAACCAATGTGAGTACCGTTTTTGATAAATTATTCAGTATTTTCGAATCGTTAGCCGAGGATAAGCAGCTCAAATTAAGTTTTCAAATCCAATCGGAAATACCTGAATACTTATATCTGGATGAGATGCGTTTTCGCCAAATTCTGGTCAATTTGATTTCTAATGCGATTAAGTTTACCAAGAAAGGGTCAGTGACAGTAGGAGTAAACTGGGCCAATGATGAGTTAAGTGTGAGTGTGGAAGATACTGGTCGAGGGATTGCTGAATCTGACCAACAACGAATTTTTACTGCGTTTGAGCAATTAGGAGAACACTCAGGAACTGGACTTGGTCTGTCGATTGCCAAACACCTAGTGACTGCGATGGGTGGTCAATTACTGATGACTTCCAGGGTTGATGAAGGCAGTCGTTTTGAAGTCTATCTACCTGTCAGGCAAGTTACAATTGATGGCAGTCAGTCTCAATCAGAATACAGCAATGGTCAGCACAAAAAATCATCACTTAAACGTGTGCTTTTAGTTGAAGATGATCCGGAAATCATGGAATTACTTAAGTGTGTATTTAATGATGCCGATTGTCACACTCTGGCCGCAAACAATGGAACGGATGCGATTAGTACGGCCTTATCGGACTGTCCGGATTTGATTCTGCTGGATTTAAATCTTCCCGATATGACTGGTTTTGATGTGATCAAGGCATTACGCGATCAACATTTTCATAATCCTATCTTTGTACAAAGTGCATGGGTATCGACAGAGTACAAAGTACGAGCAATCGCTACTGGTTGTAATGAATATTTGTTAAAGCCACTGGATATCGATCATTTACTGATGCTGATTTCAGAGTATTTTGTAAAAGAAGTTGATTATGGGATGCCGATTGAGCGCTATCAACAGTTGTATCAGCGATATCTTGACTTACTCCCAGAAAAACAGGAAACCCTCCAACAGCTTGAGAGCCAAAACAGTCAATATAACTGGACATGTCCAGCTCGACAAGAATTACATTATTTCGCACATCGACTTGCTGGGTCAGCTGAGATGTATCAAATGCACTCAATTGCCAGGGTGTCAAAACAACTGGATGAATTACTGCTTGATTATGATTGCTTGCAATCACAACAGAGTTATTCCCAGTTACGAGAAAAAATTTCGAGCACGATTGCATTGCTTGGCCATCAGATAGATCAGGCTATCTTAAAAGGCTAAGGAACGTGCATGAAATAACTTGAACATTTTGACTTGTCTTTTATCGCATCTTGCTAGGTTGTAGCAATCGTTAAATAGCTCTCTATGCGCCTGTTGATGCTGCTTAAAGATAAAAAAGTCTTGCGCCAAAATGCACAAGTTTTTTTCATTCCAACTCCATCAATACCCATTCAGTATAACGATAGTCATAGTGCATACCATATATTGTTACAATCGCTGATGTTGATCCTGTAAACTGAGGGATTGTGGGAAATTTTGTATCTATTTTATCAATGACAACAACAATGGAGCATCAAGTCGATAATCTGGTAATCGCCCGTATCCCGACTGATCACGGTGAATTTAAACTGCATTATTATGCAAACACGATTGATGGCAAAGAGCATTTGGCGATAGTCAAAGGCGATGTGAATGGTGCCAGTCACGTGTTAGTGCGACTCCATTCAGAATGTTTTACTGGTGACGTGCTGGGTTCGCAACGTTGTGATTGTGGTGAACAATTGGATCTTGCTTTGCAGTTGATCGGTCAAAGTCAGAGTGGTGTATTGATTTATTTACGGCAGGAAGGGCGCGGTATTGGCTTATTGAAAAAACTGCAAGCTTATAATCTTCAGGATGATGGCATGGATACTGTGGATGCTAATTTGCATCTTGGACACAGTGCTGATGAACGAGAATATGAAGTTGCAGCATTGATGCTAAAAGATCTTGGTATTCAATCCGTGCGCTTGATGACCAACAATCCTCTTAAAATAGAAGCACTGAATCGACTGGGAATAAAGGTATCCGAGAGAATTTCTCTGGAAGTGGATGCGAACAAGCATAATCGAGAATATTTAAAAACCAAAGTAGACAAGCTCTCTCATTTGATCTCTGGTTTAGGTCAACGGGTTTTTCGGGATAGTTAAATGTTGAAGCGAAACAGCGTTAAATCACGCGTGCCTATCGTGGTCTTATGCGTTCGATTATGTTAGCTAGTCAACGAGTGATTTTTGTGATAGCGTCAAAATTAGTGCTGGTGATGTTTTTTATCCAGATGGTTGGTTGTGCTCAGGTTTCCTCGCCACCAGTGATTACAGACACATTACAACAGCCTTTATCAGTAATGGCAGATGGAAACAGCTGGTGGTATTACCGTGCCAAAGTCAATCGGCCGAAACAGGCACCACCCAATTGGGCGATGGGTGCATTGCTGGCTGGCGAGGTTTTTCTACCGATTCTGCAAGCGTATCATCAAGAGATTGAGTTATGGCGTTTTCATCGTCGGGCAGGACGCGATCAATCTGGACATTTATTCAGCTTTATTTTCTACAGCTCAGCAGAGACGGCACACTCAATATATCTTGATTTGGAAAACAATCGTTTGTTATTGGATCTGTTGCAGCAAGGCAAACTTGATCGCCTTCAATTTGATGATGTTGGGAAATTACCCAGACCAAATGTTGAAGATACCAGTGATAAAAGTTGGCCACTAATTATCCAGAAAAGTTGGCCAAGTTATATGATGGGAGTGAGTCAGATGTGGTTGAATCTGGTGCATGGACTTGCAGAAACTAATCACCAGGATGATGTTATCAAGCGGTATGATGACGTTCAGAAAGAATTGACAGCGCTTTGGACGCAACATGGGCAGCATGCCTGGTTACATCATCTCAATGCTTTGTATGCTTATGAGCCTTTTTTGATCCGTTATTAAGAAACGTGCACGCAATAACTTCGACAACTGACTTGTCTTTTTGCCCGTCTTCTGCATTGCATAAACAGTTAGATAGGCTCACTATGCGCCTGTTTGTGCGCCTTTAATTGAACAGTCGATTTGAATACACATGGCCTACGCCAGTTGTCGAAGTTATTGTGTGCCCATTCCTAACAGCTGATGAGTGATCGTCAATCACTTAGTAGTCTTTCAATGTGATATTGCCGTGTATAGGGAGTTGAGAAGTGGTTAGCTGCTAGGCGCACGAGAGCAGGACTAGCAGGCTAATCCAAACGAGAGCAACAACGCAGATGACCATTTATCGACTTTCTATACATGGCAATATCACATTGAAAGACTACTAGGAGGCTTTCCGAGAATAGAAACCTACTGCGGAAAAGCGGATTTTGACCCATTTTTCCGATTAAATTCGTTAAATACAGCAAGTATTCGC
>JAZGEP010000157.1:0-9734 GCA_036478815.1 Methylococcales bacterium | reverse complement strand
TTTGGACACAGGTCGGATTCGACGATGATTATTCACGATTTCTACGTTCTATTCTGTTTGTTGGATTGATTGGCACAATCATTACAGCCATCAATTTACTACGACCAGATCCATTGCCACAAAGGCCTGAGACAGATGTGTTGGATAAAATCCGAAGTATTTTGGCCAACAGCAGAGATGTAAAATCAAATCTGGTGTTACTTGGGGACAAACGTATTCTGTTTAGTCCAAGCGAAAACAGTTTTCTCATGTATCAAATATATGGTAAATCCTGGGCTGTACTTGGAAACCCAATAGGCAACCAGTATGAATTTTCTGATTTACTTTGGAGTTTTCGAGCCTTGTGTGATCGCTACGGAGGCTGGCCGGTTTTTTATCTGGTTGATGAAAATCAACTGTCGCTCTATAAAGATTTTAATTTGTCCTTTGAATATCTTGGTGATGATGTATTAATACCATTGGAAAACTTTTCAGTGTCTAAATCACTTGCTGCAGAGTTACAGCAAGTCTACAAGCAGCTTAAGACTAGCGGATTAGAATTTGAGATTGTAGTGGGAGATGTTCTGGATCAACTAATGCCTGAGCTGGAAGAGGTTTCCAATAATTGGCTAAAAACCACGGATACCAATGAGCGAGGCTTCTCAAGTGGTTTTTTTGACCCTTATTACATTAGAAATTTTGAATGCGCTGTCATTCGATTAAATCATCGTGTGATTGCATTTGCAGTTATACTGGAATCATCTGGACAACAGGAGGTCAGTGTAGATTTAGTACGCTTTCATCAGCAAGCTCCTGGCAATAGTATGGATTTTCTGATGATTGAATTGATACTGTTTAAAAAACAACAGGGCTACCAAAAAGTTAATCTGGGTTTGGCACCACCATCGAAAGATCAGGATCATCCTTTGACACCCCTGTTAAATCGAGTAGGAGAGTCCATGTATCGATCAACTCAAACAGTAAATACCATGGATAACCACGCACATCGACAATGGATGGAACTATATCATCCTGTTTGGGTACCAAAATATCTAGTCTCTCCTGGAGGAACTAAAACAAACAGAATTCTGCGTGACCTGACAAGATTAAGTTTTCCGAAATCCACTCAAATCAGGTCAGATGCAAATGAAACGTAGCTAAGGAAATTATATGACTTGTTTTTACGCAGTCAGATAGACAATTCCAGTAAGATATAAAAAAATATAAAAACAGAGAGCAGTCACCCATTTCAACAAGTACTGATTGATAGTCAGTGCGTAATAATAAAGGGTGGTAGTGGAATAACGCAGTCAAGATAAGAAAAAAGACTCATGAGTAAAATAAAAATAGCAATCGCAGGTGTTGGAAATTGCGCCAGTTCGTTGGTGCAAGGCATACATTACTACGAAGGCAGTAACGCACAACAAGCAATCGGATTGATGCACTGGGAACTCGGTGGCTATACGCCATCAGATATTGAGGTGGTTGCAGCATTCGATATCGATCAACGCAAAGTGGGCAAAGATATTTCGCAAGCAATTTTTGCCAAACCAAATTGTACAACTGTTTTTTGTTCCGACATCCCTAACACTGGCACCCATGTTGAAATGGGTGTTTTGCTTGATGGTTATTCTGAACATATGAGCGACTACGAGCAAGACTCGACATTCGTTGTTGCAGACTTACCAGAGGCCAATCAACAACAGATTGTACAAAGACTTAAAGATTCCGGTACTGATGTGTTAATCAACTATCTACCGGTTGGCTCAGAACAAGCCACTCGCTTTTATGCCGAATGTGCCTTACAAGCTGGTGTTGCATTGATCAATAATATACCCGTATTTATTGCCAGCGATACTTTATGGGCCAAGCGCTTTGCAGACGCTAACCTGCCGATTATTGGTGATGATATCAAGGCACAACTGGGTGCGACAATTACCCATCGCTTACTGACTGACTTGTTTAATAAACGCGGGGTCAAGCTAGAGCGTACCTATCAGCTCAATACAGGTGGTAATACCGATTTTCTCAACATGCTCAACAAGGATCGCTTAGCTTCAAAAAAGACATCCAAAACCGAGGCTGTACAATCAGTTACCGGCAAGCGACTGGATGCAGAAAACATCCATATCGGCCCCAGTGATTATGTGCCCTGGCAGAAAGATAACAAACTGTGTTTTATCCGCATGGAAGGCAAATTATTTGGTGATGTTCCGATGAATCTGGAACTCAGGCTTTCTGTTGAAGATTCACCAAATTCAGCCGGTGTTGCCATCGACGCCATTCGCTGTTCCAAACTCGCCCTAGAGCGTGGTATCGGAGGCGTTCTGGAAGGCCCTTCAGCTTATTTCTGCAAACATCCACCACAGCAATACACTGATGACGAAGCCTATCACTTGATAGAAGCATTTATCAAATCACAAAATCCCGCTCTGCGTGAAGTCAAAACTGTTCATGGTTAGGAACGATGATTTAATAATATCCAAATCTTGACTTGTCTTTTCTCGTTCCCATGCTCCAGCGTGGGAATTCAGTTTGTGCTTTCTTCATGGTAAAAATAGATTGTTAATCAATATCATTGCACCTTAACGCTTGCAATATGCTGAAAGCACCCATTTTCTACTATCACTCAATTGGCAACATTGGCCCGGAAACATTATCAGTCGATATCTTCCGAGAACATCTCACACTAATTAAAGATGCAGGGTTTACTCCGCTGACCGTATCTGAACTGATTGCGCTGGATGTCAATGATTGCGGCAAATATGTTGCACTCACCTTTGATGATGGATTGCTTGATAATTACGAAATCGCCACACCTATCCTGCAAGACTATGGTTACAAGGCAACTTTTTTTGTAATTCCAGGTTTTGACAACCTCACCCGCTGGGTTAATCCAACAACCAGTCAATGGAGTGATATTGCCAAACCAGGATTTACCATTCCATTTCCGAGTATGCAACAAAAGCATCGGCGCGAATTAGTTGAAATGGGGATGGAAATTGGCAGTCATAGCATGACACATCCTAAACTGAACAAAATTCCCGAGTCTCAACTCCACAGCGAAATCATTGATTCAAAATTAATGCTGGAAGATCAACTGGGACAGTCAGTAACCAGCTTCTGTTACCCAAAAGGGCGATATAACAATAACGTCTTAAAATACATAGAAAAAGCCGGATATGAGTGTGCTTTTACCACAATGCCGGGTTATTACAGAGCGAGCACACCACCTTATGAATGTGGACGTTTTTTAGTTGAATCTCCAGAACTGTTTACGAAAGTATTAAATTGGTTATCTAGCAGGCATCATTGGAGTCAAAGCTTATGCAGCACAATACGACCGGGTCTTAAACTCAAAAATTATTACACATAAGCGAATAAGTAGCTGACAAATAACCCAATACCAGCATTACTATTGAAATAGAAAATAGTAATTCCAAACAACGGTACATCTAGCTATAAGACTATACCTGAAAAACGAGAAGCCTTCGATCTTTTCCAATAAATGACTTGACATGAATTTTCCTATAAACCAATGTATTACAAAGCATTGGAGCTCAAGCGTGATGTAAAACAATCATTTTTACTGTATTGAGATCTAACTCATTGAGTTAATTACCTGTATATTTACAACCAACTGTCTTGGTCAGCTAATAATAACAGTAACAATAGAAACTCCTTGACAAAGCCTAGTCAAAAGAGCACCCTCTGCTCAAAATGAATGGTCTAATACCGAAATTATTATTCAACAATTCTCAATAAATTTAACCAGCCTTCATTGCTCGTTATCGTGGATTAACTAATAACAAGAGAACGCCATGTTAAAACAACGAATAAGCCCAACCAATTTGCTGCTCACTTTCTGGCTTCTTTTGATGTGTGTCAGTGCACAAGCTGCAATCACCGTGTCAGTCGAAGCAAACCCCGACCCGGTATTGCCAGGTGAAACAATTTACACGGCTATCACTGTTGGCAACACTGGAAATAGCGTGTCAGGTACACTCACGCTCCAATTGCGATACCCTGATCATTTGCCTAATTTATCTCGTTCACAAATTTCGGATGAAGGCTCTTGTAACGGAAGCACCTGTAGGACAAATGACTTGGTCACCTGGAACCTGGGCAATATAGCACCTGGTGCCAGTATTACAGTCACCCTACCAGCTTTTGTTGTTTCAAATACAACAGATGGAACAATTATTACATTTGATGCCAAGGTCTTTGAAGACGCCGGCAATGAATCAACAGCAAGCCACAGCGTAGTGGTTCAATCCGCTTCGGTGCTTGACATTGCTGTAGACGAGAACTCGAATCCAGTTGCGCCCAACCAGTCCTTGACCTATACGATCACCTATGCCAACCGGAGTGCCGTCAATACAACAAACACTCAGCTCAAGTTTCCATTACCGGCAGGTGTGAGTTTCGTCTCTGCCAGCGGCGGTGGATCACTCAACAGTGGAGTGGTGGAATGGGATCTGCAGACATTTCCAGCAAAGAAGGGTGGTCGCCAAACGGTCACGGTAGACGTTAACCCTGGTATGGTACCAGGCACCCTATTGAAGATGGATGCCGCAACCATTAGCGGTCAGGCAAATTTTATCGATCACAGTGCCAGCGCATCGGCAGTAACTTCAGTGGAAAACAGCATCCCTTTGACCTTGGCCGTGGAGTTAAACCCGGATCCAGTACAACCATCTGAAACAATTCAAGGGATTTTAACCGTGGCAAATAACAGCGCTGTGCCACTGTTTGGCATTACACTGCAGTTGAGATACCCTGATCATTTGCCTAATTTATCTCGCTCACAAATTTCGGATGAAGGTTCTTGTAACGGTGGCACCTGTAGGACAAATGACTTGGTCACTTGGAACCTGGGCAATATAGCACCGAGTGCCAGTATTACAGTCACTTTACCAGCTTTGGTTAACTCAAACACCATCAACGGAACACTAATTTCCTTTAACGCAATCGTCAAAGAAGACAACAGTAGACGGGCTAGCGCCAGCAGCACTGCACTAGTCAGTGAGTTTGACTTTGTAATACCACCATCTGTTTCTCCACCACCCGTAATTTCGCCACCTGTTACTCCACCATCTATCCGAATCAGCGACGTAGACGGCAACGGTCAAAGCGACGCACTAACAGATGGTCTTCTCATCATACGCTTCCTGTTTGGCCTGAGTGGTTCTGCATTGACGGAGGGTGCGATCGGTGCTGGTTCAAGCATGAACTCTACGCAGATTATAGCTTTTCTCACCACTAATTCAGCCGCTATGGATGTGGATGGCAACGGCTCTAGTGATGCGCTAACTGATGGCCTGCTTATTATTCGCTATCTGTTTGGCATTCGTGGATCAGCCCTGATATCTGGAGCCATTGGCCCTGGCGCTACCCGCAGTACAATAATCGATGTCGAAAATTTCCTGCAGGATTTTTAAATAGAACTCCTGGTGGGTCTGTTCTCGCATGAAATTTATATTAAAAACAAAATAATCACGAATACACATTAAAAGGTTGACTTATCACATTGATAATCAATATAATAATGTTACGATTGGTTGCAAATCGACCAATCGAAACTTTCTCGGCTTATAAATGTAACAGGAAATTAATCGAGAATTATCATGCTGATCGTGTCACGGCACTGGTTTTGCACTATTCCTGACTGAACGCATTGATCAACTAATCCGGTGATTATAGACTGACCACTACAATTTATGTTCTGACCCTGTTATCCAGCAAATTAGAACTGATTTGAGTGATCTCGGAACTATTTCAATACAGACATACTCTATAACCATCAAAATGTAAGTTTAATCCAAACAATCGTTTGAAGATTTTTTGAGGATACAAAGAACACAAGACACCACTCAAGTGGGTACTGGCTAGGGATTTTAAGTCATTGTTAGCAAAATGTTTTGTTATTTGAGCGTGGAGAATTCATCTAGAAGCCTCCAGTTGCGCAAGGGCTAACTGGAATTATTTTCTTGTTTTACTGACTAGTAACTAGTACCATTGGAGCGATTTATTTGAATTGGGAAAAGGGAGTAACACGAATGAGGAAAATATTATCGACACTGTTTCTGGCTGGTGCCAGTTCAGCTGTTTTTGCCGGGGCTGTCGGCAATCAAGTCATCACAGCAAACCCACTAACACAGGACGCTGCTGCAAATAGTTCTGTCAGTGTGGGAATCGACTACAACACTGAGCCTGTTGATGAGACGTTGTCTGGATTAGGATTGCGAGTTCATTTCGATTCAGGCAAGTTAACATTCAATAGCGCAACATACGGACCAGATGCAACCAGCGACCAACAACCTGTTTCTGGGCCGACCGATGATGCTGATGACTTTGACAGCAATCCCGACACAGACCAGTTCATCATCCTTTCATGGGTCAATTTAGGCGGTAATTTTCCAGGCAAGGATCCCGCGACACTTGCCTCAGTTGATTTCACTACTGCTGCTGATTTTAGTGGATCCACTACAGTCAATTTCAGTGCTTCTTCAACACCTCCAGGTTTTCAGTTAGGTCCAAATTCAGCTACTATTACTAGCGATGGCTCTAATCCAGTTGATCCAGTTGATCCAGTTGATCCAGTTGATCCAGTTGATCCAGTTGATCCACCACCAGTTCTTGATAACATTGTAGGTCAATCAGCAGACGATGCAGAATCTGCATTGCGAGCTGCCGGTTATACAACTGTCAATGTTGTCTTTCAAGATAGCTCAGCCTCTCCTGGTACAGTCATTAGTGAAACACAAAACCCAGCAACTGGTGTAGCAACAATAACTATCGCACGAACCCCATTTGCTCCAAACCTAGCACAACCAATACCAAGCTTATCAAGCTTTGGTTTGTTGTTGCTAACACCTCTACTTGGTTTGGTCGTTATGTTTAGAAGAAAAAAGTAATCATCAAATAATATTGATCGAAATAAAAAAGGCGGTAGTGATACCGCCTTTTTTATTTCAAAAACTGCCAAAGATCCCCCACACAAATAATGTTCAGCAATATTCACGCCCCTTTTATTCCTCTCAAAATCTAACATTTACCTCCTAAGTTCGCTTAGGGTCTGGAAATACATAAGCCCCCTGTTTTCGCATCCCATCTTCTGTCGCAAACCCTCAATGTAGCCGACTATGTAACTATTTTATTAGTGATTATGTAGAACCAAAATTCTACGTCAAACTTCCGGATGGCATTAATTCCTCGCTCCTTAGGATCCATTTATGGAGCCTATATAACTAGTCCACATTTCTCACCAGCCTGATAAACCCTCCCCCCACCTGAGTGAATCCACAAGCAATTTCATTCCTTCATAAAATTCATTGTAAATCCATATAACTACGCAATCTTCTCACCAACTGGTATGAAATGTGGGGTTTTCAATGACTGATTAACCTCAGTTTATTGAAGAAACAAAACTACATCACATTCTTCAAAGTTTAACCTCTCTGTTTTTATTAACACAACTATCCTTCTAGTAGTCCATCAGCAATACACATTGCTGTAATACTCGCGCTGCGATTATTTCGATATTTTATAGCTCGTTTTTTACCGAGATCAAAGCTTCGAAACATTCACATAGCAAGTCTATGCATTTGTTCCACAGCACAATTAATCAAAAATAACCATGAAAAACACTCAAAAAAAAATCGTTCAGTTAAAACAAAACAGCATTTTCTTACCCAGAACAATTCAATACAGTGCGATCTGTCTGTTACTGTTTACTCATTCATTGGCAAACGCAAGTGATCATCTAACACCAGTTCAAGCCACAGATCATGAACGTCTCGGCAATCCCATTCAATTCTCTGAACAAAGTGCCGTCAGCTTTGAACTGCCTACTCAGCAATTCCAACAACGTTCAATTCAGGGAGATACTGCCGGGTTTGAAATTGATACCAGTCAGCGCGAACAATCTCGTAATGCCTATAACTCACTTTTTTCAGCATCAATGTCAGTTGCTTCAGAGTGGGATGGTAATGTATCAAGCTGCGATCCAGGCTCAACCAGTAGTGCATACAAACAAGCCGTACTAACACGAATTAATTATTTTCGCGCAATGGCAGGAGTACCTGCCACAATCAGTCTAAATTCCGCTTTTAACAATAAAGCACAACAAGCTGCGTTAATGATGGCTGGTCAAAACGATTTATCACACCACCCAGACACTAGCTGGAGCTGCTATACAACTGGTGGTGCAGAAGCTGCTTCACTTTCAAACCTAAGTCTAGGCAACTCCGGTTATGATGCAGTATTCAGTCAAATGCGCGATGACGGCTCAAATAACGCTCCTGTTGGACATCGACGCTGGTTGCTCTACCCACAGACCCAGGAAATGGGTACTGGAGACATCCCTGCCAGCAACACTAGCAATTCAGCTAACGACGTTTGGGTGATTGACTCACATTACAACGATGCACGACCAGTGACTCGCGAATCATTTGTGAGTTGGCCACCAGCCGGTTATACACCAGCTAGCCTCGCATTCAATCGTTGGTCGTTCTCCTGGCCTAAGGCCGATTTTTCTTCAGCCACTGTGCAAATGACCAGACTGGATAATGGCCAATCAGAGACACTGGTTATCCAATACCCTTCCACTGGATCCGGAGCTGGAGCCGGAGAACCCACCATTGTCTGGGCTCCAAGCAATATTGATCCATCAACAATTACCAATGATACCAGCTGGGAAATCACCATCAACAATTTTGTGGTTAATAATCAATCCCTGACTCAAAACTACCAAGTCACCTTGTTTGATCCTACCAAGGCAGATCAAGACAGCATCTCGCCGATTATCACTGGACAACAACAACCAGCGATTAATCGCTCGTTAAACTATCAATTTAGTCAGGTACCTAATGCCGACGACTATCAATATTTAATCTCGAAAACATCACAAGCCCCTGTTTATAATGCTGAAAATGGTTTGCATAGTGATTTGGATACAGACATTTCTGATGCGTACAACATCATTGAGACTAATCGGTCAGCGACTGGAACCGCATCTTATCATTTGGCGCATACCTCACCTGTCAGTCAGTTTTTAACGATCAATAAAACGCTGTCTGTGGAGAACAATGCGCAAATTTCTTTTGACAGTTTGTTGGGTTTTGCTGCTCAAGATCAAGTCGCAGAGCTGCAAATTTCTATTGACAACGGCACAAGCTGGACAAACCTTTACCAACAAGCTGGCAATGGTGGAGTAACTGATAGCGATTTTCATCAAGTGGTCATCTCATTATCAGACTACGCACAACGTCTTGTTAATCTGCGTTTTGTCTATGCATTTGAATCGGGTAGTTTTTATCCGCAATCAAATTCAACAGTTGGCTGGTTTATCGATAATGTTCAGATGCAAAATGTGAAAACACTTTCTACACCAACTATTCAAGCAATCAGTCAGGGGCTGAGCGGTAATTTACCACTAACTATCAGTGAAACAGGTGATTACATGCTAGCAGTCAGAGCAACAATATTTGGTGGATATCCTTTGGAGTGGGGTGACACCTTTGCTTTAACAGCCAGCAACACTAACACCAATGGCACAACTTTTTCTGCGCTGAATATAGATGGCGATTCTGCACCAGCAGACGCCCTGACAGATGGGTTAATGATTTTGCGCTATATGTTTGGCTTGTCCGGTTCAGCATTAATCAATAACACTGTTCAAACTGATTGCACATTTTGTGATGCAGACTCGATCAAAGATCGTCTGGACAGTTTGCAAACTCAACTAGACATTG
>JAZGEP010000156.1:0-2251 GCA_036478815.1 Methylococcales bacterium | reverse complement strand
GTCTATCCTTCCGTCTTCGGCGTTGCGAAAAGGGTTACATACAACGAGTATGCGCTCCTTTCCGCGTCTTGAATACGAAACGATATCCGGCGCAATATGATCAAGTTATTTCTTGACAGGCCCTAAGTACTCTCATCCTCAGGATGAATTTTGAAACCAGGCAAGTTTGTCCCTCAAACGAACGACCTCACCAATAATCAATAATGTTGGTGCAGAAACTTGTGCGTTTTCTACGATTTCTGGTAGCGTTGCCAGTGTTCCGGTGATGACACGTTGATCTTGCTGGGTGCCATGCTCAATTAATGCAATCGGAGTTTCCGCAGACTTTCCAGATTGTATCAATTGTTTGCATATCTGTGGTAATCCGATTAAACCCATGTAAACCACGATGGTTTGATTAGGAGCCATTAAATGTTCCCAATCAAGATTAATGCAGCCTTCTTGTAAATGACCAGTGATAAACACACAAGATTGGGCATAATCGCGGTGTGTCAGCGGAATTCCTGCATAGGAGGCACAACCCGAGGCTGCAGTAATTCCAGGAACCACTTGGAAAGTAATGTCTTCATCAACCAGTGTTTCTATTTCCTCTCCACCGCGACCAAAAATAAATGGATCACCACCTTTCAAACGCACCACTTGTTTGCCTTGATTAGCTAGACGCACTAATAATTGGTTAATGGTTTCCTGCGACATGGTATGTTGATTGCGGGATTTTCCCGCATAGATTTTCTCGGCATCTCGTCGCACCAACTCCAGAATTCCAGGAGAAACCAATCGGTCATAGACTACGATATCTGCTTGCTGAATCAAACGCAGTGCGCGTAAGGTCAGTAGTTCAGGATCTCCAGGGCCTGCGCCAATCAGAGCAACTGAGCCTGATCGTTGTTGTCCTGGTACGAGTGCATCGACAACGCGATGCAAGCGTCGTTCTGCTTCTTGTTGTTGACCTGCGAAAACCAGTTCGGCAATTGGGCCATACAGAATTTGTTCCCAGATATGGCGTCGCTGAGGTGCGTTGGGAATCCGTTGTTTTATTAGCTCTCTGAAGCGTGCTGCAAATTCGGCAAGCGCACCAAATCGAGTTGGAATCAGAGTTTCCAGTCGCTCTCGCAAAATGCGTACCAGCACTGGAGATGAGCCTCCTGAAGACACTGCAATCGTTAGTGGCGGACGCTCGACAATCGCTGGAAAAATAAAACTGGATATATCTGGAGTATCAACTACATTGACAGGAATATCAAGTAACCTGGCTGCATCTGCCACGCTGGAGTTGACAGCAGAATTGTTGGTTGCAGCAATCACCAGGCGATACTCATTCACATCACTGGCTTCGAATGTTTTTTGGATAAAAACGATACGGTTGTTATTGACCAACTCACGCATGGGTGCGTTGGTTTCGGGTGATATAACGACGATTTTTGCTTTCGATTTGAGTAACAGACTAACTTTGCGATAAGCCGTATTCCCAGCACCAACCACCAGACATTGCCTGCCTGAAACACGCAAGAATACTGGAAAAAATTCCATTGAAACTGTTTTAGGAATGAAAATTAAATAACATGGACATGATGGCGCAGGTTTTTTTCATCTTCAAGGTGTGGCAACAGGCCATAGCAGGTTATGTAACTGTCTTCTACAACAAAGAAGGCGAGCAAAAAGGCAAGTCAGAATGTTCATATTATTTAAATTTTATTTCTTAGCCTAACGTCAGAGAACGCAGTCGGCTGGCATTCCAGACCACTGTCAGCGATGACATTGCCATTGCTGCTCCGGCAATCATTGGGTTGAGCAGAATGCCAGCGACAGGATACAACAAGCCTGCAGCAACTGGAATGGCTAACACGTTATAGAAAAACGCCATAAACAGATTTTGTTTGATGTTTTTTGTGGTGGCAGCAGACAATAGCATCAAATTCGGGACTTTCTGTAGCGAACCTTGCATGATCACTACATCGGCGCTTTCAATGGCGATGTCGGTTCCGGTGCCAATGGCAATGCCGACATCAGCTTGTGCAAGTGCAGGAGCATCATTGATGCCGTCACCGACCATGCCGACAACAGCACTGTTATCCTGAAGCTGCTTAACAATCTCAGCTTTATCCTGGGGTAACACACCAGCTCGCAAATCTGTAATGCCAACTTTTTGAGCGATGGCCTGTGCCGTGGTTAAATGATCTCCAGTGACCATCATCACTTGTAGCCCCATCTTCTGCATTTGCTTAATCGCAGTCACAGACTCCTGTTTGAT
>JAZGEP010000155.1:0-3182 GCA_036478815.1 Methylococcales bacterium | reverse complement strand
TCCCTAATATATACAGAATCCTGTTTTATCGGCTGCGTGGCAGAGGGGTTATGCAGCGGCCTGCAAAGCCGTGGACGCCGGTTCGATTCCGACCGCAGCCTCCATACATTTAGTATGGGTCGTTAGACATTCCATTCGCAATTCAATCCTTTCAAAAACCGGCATCGTGCTGATTTTTGTTCCTTCCTGATAATTATTTTTCTAGTACGAGTCAATTTGAGTGTTTTAAGATCTCCTACTTAAGCAACGCGCATGAAATAACTTGAGCAATTGCGTAGGCCATTTTGTCAAATTACTGTTCATATTCAAGGCGCGAAAACAGGTGCATAGTGAGCTATGTAACTGTTTTCGTAATACCGAAGATGAGCAAAAAGACAAGTCAATTGTTCAAGTTATTTCATGCATGTTCCTAAGGAGTGAGGATTTAATAACTTCTCGATTTTGACTTGCCTTTTGATCCACAGAAGCACTCATAAAATAGTTGCGTAGCTTGCTATGCGCCCATTTTATGAGTACTCCTGTGAAATCAAAATGCTGCGACAAACTTCGGTAACTTATTAAATCCTCACTCCTAAGGGTCTCCTTCCTCAATGTTATTAAAAAGCAAGGATTGAATAACTTCCGGATCTTGATTTGCCTTTTGGCTCCACTAATAAAAATGTTGATGTATCGATCAACACTGTTTGACACACTGTCTTGTCATTGGTAATGCCTAGGAGGCTGTCCGAGAATAGAAGCCGTAGCGAGGAAAAGCGGTTTTGAGTCCATTTTTTCGATTAAATGAGGCGAATACTTGCTGTATTTAACGAGTTTAATCGGAAAAATGGGCCAAAATCCGCTTTACCGTAGTAGGTTTCTATTCTCGGGCAGCCTCCAAATCATACTGACGTTTCTTTACAGACTAATTACACTTAGCTGACCCAAATTTTCAGAGTGTTTGGCTAGAATATAAATCTTATTAGTAACTAAGGCAACTGGAAATAAACAACCCACCCACCTTGCTTGCTTTTTTGTCCGTCTTCGGTCTTGTTGTTGCGGTTACATAGCCTGCTATCTGCCCTACACAACAAGACCGAAGACAAACAAAAATTCTTCGCAAAATGGGGGATTATTTATTTCCAGTTACCTCAAGGAGTAATCAATGAAAAAAGTTATATTAGCTTTGACCGCAGCAACACTGTTGAATACCATCATCACCCCAGTTTCATCAGTTGCACGAGTAAGAGGATTCCCAGGTTCTGGTTTTGAACGGCCTGATGTGGAATTTCGCCAGGAGAGGCAGCTGAATAGATTAGCCATTGTTTTGGAACTGTCTGATGCACAAAAGGCTTCAATTGAAACGCTCAATGAAACCTTTGGTGAACAAATCGAAACATTGCACGAATCCATGAAAGAAAATCGCGAAATTTTGAAAACCTTGGCGGAAGCTGATCCAGTTGATAGTGCTACAATCCAGCACGTTGCTGATGCTCAAGGGGACTTGTTCACTGATCTGGTAGTGTTAAGAACTGAAAAACACACCGCGTTTTCAGCAATACTGACTCAACAGCAGTTGGAAAAACTTGAAGAGTTTCGTACTGTGATTGAAGATCACAGAAGTATTGATAACCAGGAAGTTAGCGGGTAGGATACTTCAGGCCATGAGCAAAGATTACCTGTAACTGACACAGAAAAAGTAGTGAAGGGCAGTACCTTCAGTCGGTTACGGGTAGTCTTTTAAGGAACGTGCATGGAATAACTTGAACAATGATGACGTAGGATTTTTGTTTCTGACCAAATGATCTCAATAGAAACATAGTTGTTCTACGCGACGATTGAGATCATTTGGTCAGGAACTAAAAGACAAGTCAGAATGTTCAAGTTATTTCATGCACGTTTGTACCATTAGAATTAGGTGGATACAGGTAATTCTACACTCACACACAATCCGTCATCACTCCGATTGTGTGCTTTGATTGTTCCCTGATGCGCACTGATTGCACGTTTAGCAATCGCCAGACCAAGACCATAACCACCAGTGTTTCGATCACGCGCTGAAGCCACACGAAAAAACGGCTCAAAAAGACGTGGTAACAAGGATTCTGGCACTCCATCACCTCTGTCGCATATCTGAATGATTACCAGTTGAGTTGGGAGCCCAATAGTTTTTAAACTAATTGTTACGGTAGTGTCTTGTGCCGTATATTTGACTGCATTACGCACTATATTCTCTAACGCTCTGTGCAATAAACTCAGACTGGCTTGCATAGAGCAGCGACTGGTCTGTTGAACTTCTACATATTTATTTTCGGCAGCTGCCTCAAAATTAGCATCAGCAGCTATATCTTCGAGTAAGGCAACCACATCAACATAATCGTCAAGTTGATCAATTACTCCGTTATCCAGTCTGGCTAAAGTTAATACTTGGCCCAGTAAATCACTCAAGCGTGTTGCTTCCAGTTCAATGCGTTGCATTTCGGTCGCAATGTTGTTATCGGCTTTTTGTTGCGCCAATCCAATCGCGACTTGCAAGCGAGCTAGTGGTGAGCGCAATTCATGTGAAACGTCATTGAGTAAATTTTGCTGGGTATTGAGCAAAGTTTGAATGCGTTCTGCCATATAATCAAAATCTTGCCCGAGTGATTCCAATTCATCTCCACGATAACCGATTGCCTGCGCTACCCGTGTATCCAGCTGACCTTCAGCTAGTTTTCTGGAAGCTGTACGCAACAGTTTCATTGGTTTTACCAGATACCAACTCAACCCAAAGCAAAATAAACTACTTAAAAATAACGCAATACCAATACGTAACTGCATCAGATGAGGGTGGCGCTCATAAATCCGACCCAGACCAAATGGCACAACTTTTTGTAGATCAACACTGGGTTTTTCCGGTATCACCAATCGAGCAACGATTGTATAAAATGACCCATCAATCGATACTACCGAGGAAGTCATTGAATAGGTGTGATCTTCCTCAACAATAAACGCTGAAAGCGACAATTGCTCCGACTTGCTTCCAGCACCAGTAATTTGCAAGCTGTTAATGTCATCAATCCATCTGGGCAGTGATCGTTGTAACTAAAGTTTCGGGGTTCAAAAAAACAAAACAAGCCATTGATTAACAAGGATAATAGCGCCCTAAAAGAGTATAATATAGGTTGACTTGAAATCACCATACAACTCAGATAGGACGCACATGA
>JAZGEP010000154.1:0-2517 GCA_036478815.1 Methylococcales bacterium | reverse complement strand
CTGGCCGGTGCTTGAATTAATTCTGGACACAGTATTCGCGCCTGCTTTAAACGCATTCCAGTTCTAACTCCCCAGGCACGCGCCTCATATGAACTGGTAATAATTGTTGTACCCTGCACGCCATTGGTGACCGCAATTGGTCGACCTTGCCATTCAGCCCTGTCCATTTGCTCAACAGAAGCAAAAAATGCATTCATATCAACCAGGATAATCACGCGGGGCCAATACATTTCAGCGCTCGTCAATGCAATGTATTGTGCCTGAATGAGCCAGCCATTACCCCCTGAATCTCCACTTCATCAGCAGGATAAAACATTGATTCCAACTGACAATTTGCTGGACGCAATTCAATAACACCGGTATTTCGGGGATAATAATATTTCAGTGTCGCTTCGACATGATTAATCAAAGCAACAATAATATCTCCATTGGTTGCTGTTGTCTGCTTGCGAATCACTACAAAATCACCATCAAGAATACCCGCCTCAATCATTGAGTCACCACTGACTTTTAACGCATAATTATCAGGGCCACAGAAACTAGTCACTAAATCAATGCTTTGTTGATCTGGAATGGCTTCAATTGGCTGGCCCGCTGCAATCACTCCCAGCAGTGGCAACGTACCTTCACTTTCAGGTTGATCCATTAACTGGTATGCCGCTTTACCTTCACTTTCCAGTAAATGACCACTCGAGATCAGCTTACGTATATGCTTGTGAACCCCACTCTCACCGATACCCAAAAGGCCTCCAATCTCAGTCAACGTAGGCTGACGGCGGTATTGATTGATAAATTGCTGAATATTTTCGAGCACCAACATCTGTTTTGCAGTAAGCATAATTACTTTCCTTATCTTTCACTGTATTTAATTTATAGCTAAAAATAAGGAAAATTGCAAGTTAAATTAAACAGTCAACAGCTGAGGAAAACTGTCCAGTACGAGATAAGCAGCATGAATTATAATGGTCTGATGACCAGGGAGACGTCTAAAGACAGATTGATAGAGGTTGTTCGATAATGGAAGCCGTAGCGAGGGAAAGCTGATTTGTGCCCGATTTTTCCATTATTTGAGACGAATAGACTCTTCGCACATGAAAATTCACATCTTCTGTACGCACGGTTTGTGTGTAAATTTGGTGCGGATAGTTACTTTGGAAAACCTAGCTGTAGAGTGACTACAGCTAGGAGGCTGTCCGAGAATAGAAGCCGTAGCGAGGGAAAGCGGTTTTGAGTCCATTGTTTCGATTAAATGAGGCGAATACTTGCTGTATTGAACGAATTTAATCGAAACAATGGACTCAAAACCGCTTTTCCGCAGTAGGCTCTCTATTCTCGGACAGCCTCCTAGGATTTTCCGCCTGACTCTCCACAAAATATCACACACACAAGATGCTACATTTTCATGCGCGAAGAAGATAGCAAGACCATGGGTCTTTGATCACGGCAATACAATAAATGCCGCTTGTTCACTGGTGTGTTTGCGTTCGTTATCTTTTAGCTGATCTTCATCAATCGCCAAATTAATGGATGTGGCAGAAACTGGATTATTGCCATACAGCAATGGCCAGCCGCCATTCACTCCATCCATTGCAGCAGAACTTAAGACAGCTGTTGTTGCAACACTTAAACCGTTGATTGAATAAGCATACGGTGGATTATTGGTCATGCCGCGCACGGTGTCAGGACCTAATCCTGCTAAGAAAGAATTACCAGCTAAGTTGCCCTGCCCGGCTTCAAACACCAAATAACCAATGGTTTCGTTGGCACGGTCAGTTTGTGCGTCTTCAGCAACGTGTTTACCTGCATAAAATGCCGTAGCCGTTGGTGCGCGTGAACGACTGCTGCCACGCGCCCAAAATACTGAGAACCGAGCATCATTGTCGGTCATCACTTGTCCCAATACCACCGGGTTGGTGTAATTGTTGGCATAGCTTCTGGATTGTGCAATCCAGCTTGAACGATTGTCTGTGATCGTGGAATCAAATTTGACTGCCTCCATTTTCACGCCGTGATCAGCCACTGTATATACGCCTTCTTCAACCACCAGATAATGAACACTGATTCCCGAAACAGCGCTTGTAGTACCAGCGATCTGAACCTGCAACTCGAAGCTGTTTCCAGTCGCGTTACGGATCCGTGTCACCAATGGCAATGTGGTGTTAGTGTATACCGGGGTTGCCACTACAATCATCGAATTGTATTGATTGTTCAGAGTAACCGTCGTCCATTGTTGATTACTAACACCAGTCAACACCCCATGCTCACTAATAAGCCCAGACTGTACTGCGTTAACTGTTATCGTGACTGTAGTCTGAGCAGTTGCACCCAGGTCATCAGTCACTGTTAATTGTGCTAAATAACTACCAGGTTGAGAGTAAAAATGATTTTGTGTGACACCACTATCAGTCTGGCCGTCACCAAAATCCCAATCATAGCTAACAATCGTGCCATCGCTGTCATTTGAGGCGTTTGCGTCAAAGTTGACTGTTAACGGTGCATCGCCTTGTTGTGGTGTAC
>JAZGEP010000153.1:0-9223 GCA_036478815.1 Methylococcales bacterium | reverse complement strand
CCGCATACACGGGATGATTATCCCCGTAATAGCTAATGAATTTGCCATCTTGTTGATACGAAGTTAACGGTGCTGGATGATCAATCTTAGGTTCTGGATAGTCGTTTTCTGGTGGAGTAACCAGCGTCAAAGCAGGTTCACTGGCAGATCCATTGTTTTCCAGCTCAAAACGTTTAAAAAATTTCCAGTCTTTTTCGAAAGTACCGGGAAATTCATCTTCATAAATTGTATTGGGGGCAGTTCCGGCAGCAATATATAATGATTTTAGTGGGACGTCAATTTGTTGATTTGTTGCCGCCCAGCAACCATCAGTTTTCTCCAGTTTATCGAAACGTACAGCTTTCAAGTGACCATAGTCATCAGTAATAGCCTCGTCAGGACTCATACCTTCAACCCAGCCAATTCGTTCCTCTAAGGCCAAGCTGACTTCTTCATGGTTTTGTCGATAAGCGGGTGAATCATACATGCCTTTACGGTAAAACAATGTAACACCGCCCCATTTTTCCACAAGACTCTGAAAATCTGGTTGTTGATTTGCCTGATTAGCGCGCACGCGTTCTGCTTTGATGGCTTTGCCATGGTCTAAAAATTCGTCGAGAATGAGGGTTTCTTCTTCGTCAAACTGCTTGCGGAAGGTTTCTTCACCGATTTCTGAACAAATCACGGTGTATCGATCAAAAATTTTCTCAACCTGAACCGGGTAATATGCCATGGCTTCAGTAGTCGTGTCGACAGCGGTTAAACCACCACCAATAACACCAGCCGGCAATCGCATTTGCAGATTGGCTAGCGAGCCTTTTTTTGCAGCACCAGTCAGCTGAAGAGCCATCAAAAAGTCTGACGCTTTGCGGATGCCACGTGCCAGATTGTTTTTAAGCTTAATCACGGTTGGTTGACCAGCGCCACTGGCTATACCAATGTGATGAAAGCCCAGATCCCAGGCATCGTCAATGGTTAACGTACCACCGAAGCGAATACCGCCATAGCAGCTAAACTGGTTACGACGGGAAAGGGTCAGGTAGATGACTTTCAAAAAGTTCTTGTCCCAGCGCACGGTAATGCCATACTCGGCAACACCGCCAAAACCTAACAGTGTTCGTTTGTCCAGATCTTCGTAAAGCGTATTAAAATCTTCGATGGGTTGCGGGGCTTGTGTGCTGGTTCCACAGATTGATTCAGATAATGGTTCAATTTTCAAAGCATCAATGCCGACTACACCAAAGCCTTCGTTAATCAGATAATGAGCCAAAGTATAACCAGCTGGCCCCATGCCGACTACTAATACATTTTTGCCATTATAAGGCAGGGCATAGGGTCGTTGTACATTCAGCGGATTCCAGCGTGTTAGTAATCCGTATATTTCAAACCCATAAGGCATAAATAACACATCGGTTAACACATTGGTTTCTACCTGTGGAATATCTACAGGCTGACTTTTCTGAAAAATACAACTTTTCATACAGTTGTTACAGATTCGATGACCTGTCCCCGGACACATCGGGTTATCGATAACTATTAAAGCCAGTGCTGCAATATTATCGCCTTCACCTTTGAGCACATGCATTTCGGAGATTTTTTCTTCCAGAGGGCAACCGGTTAAGGCGATATCTAACGGGTTTTTATGAAATTCCTGAGTTTTTTTATTGCGCATGCCTTTGGAGCAGGCATCGGCATCACGATCATGACAGAATTTGCACAAATCAATTTCGTTCAAGACTTGGCGTGATTTGAAACGCTTGTCGGTAAGTTCAAATCCATCACGTAAACGCTGTTTCTCGACAGGTCCCATCAGTTTGGTATAACCAGCAGCAGTTTCTTCGCGAACAGGAACCAGATGTTCAAAATCCAGCCGTTCCGGTGTATGAAACGACATCCAGCCTCTCACCAGATTATGATGATCTGGCAATGTGTTGATGGCATGAGCCCAACGCTGAATCCCCAGTAACAATGATTGAATGAATTCGGCGGCATCGGCAACTACCAAGCTGTCTTTTAATTGCTCAGCCGCTAATGGATTTTCTGATAGTGTTTCTCGAACAGAAGCAATCGCTTTCAAAGTTTGCGCATCAGGGTTGTCTTGTTTATTAGTAGCATCAAACAATGACAGCAATGAAGTTGCGACACTCGCGGTACGGAATTCCTTATCGGAGTCATCGACATCACCACTAAACAGTGTTTGCACTAATGTGGTGACAGTTTGATTGATTTGGGAAAAATCCCAATCTTCAGAATTATCTTTACGAAACAGTTTCTTGCTGGAACCAACCAGTTTTTTGAAACTGAAAATTGTCTCCATTTCAGTTTGAGTTTTTTCACGCTGATTGTTTTGTTCAGCTTCGACTTGAAACAATCGACTAATAAAATCGCTGACAAATGGTGAAGTTTTAACCAATACATCTGAGATTGCTTCAGGCGTCATGCCTTCGCCCTGACAATGGTGATAAGCCTGATATTCTGCAAAAATTTCTGGATTGGCAATTTCCAGAGAACTATTGAAATCCTCGAATAGATCTTTCAGACGCAATGGCTCGTAGAGATCAGCATAGCTATAGCCTGGAATGCCGAGCTCTAATAATGTTTGAGTTGATGTTGCGATATCCATACTGGGTGAATCCTGAAAAACTGTTATTTGGTTGTCTTGGCGTTTTGTGACTTATGCTGAAACGTTATCGAGCCAGACATTTTAACAGATATTGTTAACGGATAGTGTATTTCACAAGTTTGACTGCGTAATTGATAATTATCATTTGATGTAGTCAATGGTTTCTTCCTTGACCAGTTCTTTGTCATGGTAATACTTGTACTTGAGTAGAGCATTCATGCCGTGACAATCGACACAAAATGTCTCTTTCACGCCTTTTTGACGCAGGAAACTGGTGAGTACAGTGCCTTCCTGATTGTCAGTAAAACGTGTGTGCTGATCGTTTTTTTGTTGTTTTTCTTGCTCTGTTTTTGGTTTCCAGTGGTGCGGTTCATGGCAGGTGATACATGCAATCATGCCGTGTTCATCGGGTTTTTCATCCATTTCCTGTAACAACGGTAATGTGTCTTTGTTTGAGCGCAAGATAATGGTTTTGTATGGATGTGCAAAATGATCAATCGGCTTGTCTTCAGCGATGCCCTTTTTTTGATGACAGTTTAAGCACAGTGAATCAGTTTTAAGAATGATCGGGTCTCGATCTGGATGATCTTTTTTACTTGTTTTAACAATTGTTGTCGCAGGCATCCAGGGTTGTTTGCCATTTCCGCGATGCAGCGTATGACAACTACCACAAACACCCGATTTGGTTGTGGTTTCATCATGCATATTGGTTTTCTTTTTGGCGGTGATGCGTAAATCGTGATCGGTGCCGACCACTTCACTTTTACCTTCGTGGCAATGTTCGCAGAGTTGTCCGTCATGATGATCTTCAACCAATGCCGGTGTGTTTTTGACACCGCTGTGGACAGCATGGCAGCTTAAACAGCCGACAACTTTGATTTCCTTGCCTTTAATGGTAACGGGCTCATCCAGTTTTGCATTGACAGGATGCACGCCTTTACGAATCGCATCATCCTTGTCTTCTGCGTGTTGACGCTGATGACAGGTGACGCAGAGTTCTTCGGTGGTTTTGATTTGTTTTGGCAGTAACACAGTACCGAGCTGACCATCGTGAATGTTATGGCAGGTTTGACAGGTGACTTTTTTAATGGTTTTACCGTTGATTTTAACTGGCTCATCCAGCTCCAGATCATCGAGTTTGATATTGACTGGATGAACACCTTTTTTCCGGGCATGTTTTTTGTTCTTACTGTACTGACGTTGATGGCAGGTTTTACACAGAGCGCCTTTGTTGTCGGTGATGGCCAATAAATTTTGTTTGCTGCCACCATGCACTTGATGGCAGGTTTGGCAAATCATTTCATCATTTTTGCCCAGACTGGAACCTGCTGATGCCAGCGATTTAGGTAAGCCTTTTTGTAAATCAGGGTCGCTTGGAAAGTCTTTGGCGTTTTTGTGAGGTGGTTTTGCCAAGTACATTGCCAGCGGATGATTTTTACCTGATTTAGCAGGTTTTCTATCACGTGCTGATTCAGCATTTGACTCATGACAGTTTTCACATAAATTGCCACCTTTGTTGGGCACGCGCATCCAGGTGTTGTGATGAGCGGGGTATAACGGGTCGCCAGACATATCGACACTATGAGGCGTGTGACATGATGTGCAGAGCAATTCTTTTTGCTTGGTGCGCGGAAACTCATCTGCGATGTCATCTTCGCGTTCAACTTTTAGTCGTTTTTCACGCGCTGCTTGTGGATCGTGGATAGACGGATGCTGACCTTGCTTGCCAATCTGATTTCTGGAATCAATCACTACCCCGTGATGACAGCTGTAACACATCGTATTGGTTGCAACCGGTGGCACTTCGTCGTTATTGGATGATTGCGGATCATAGTCATTTGACCAGGATAAATGACAGATCACACAATTTTGTTTGCTAATGTCTGGATTGGTTTGTGGTGACGCTTTGGCTTGATCAGAGTCTTTGAGTGTGAGTTGATATACCTTGTTTTCACCAGTTGCTGCAACTAGCAAGCTATTGTTGTACCAGGACAATCCTGTTGGTGTTTTAAAGGTAACAGGTCGTCCAGTCTGATCTGACAATAAACGCTGAAATTCACCACGAGAATAGATTGAGATTGTGCCATTGTAGGCATCGCTGATAAATTGATTTTGCTTGTCATCATAGGCGATTCCATTGGGGCGATACAGTTCGCTATTGCGAACGCCGAAATGCCCAATATTTTGCACATGCTCACCTTGGCGGTTAAAGAGTTGCACCCGTGCATTCAAAGCATCGACAACAGCCAGATAATCATCTTTATCGAGTACAATCTGATACGGAAACTGGAATTGACCTTTTTGCATACCACGTTCACCAAAACACAAATTTGTTGTCGCATCGTCCAGATTGGTTGCGCAGACCCGATGATGGCGACGATCTGACCACCAGACAGTCTTGTGTTGAACCACCACAGCGACAGGTTCAACAGGCCAGACATCTTGTTGGCTCGGAGGGCCAAATTGATGATTGGGTATCGGCGCTGAATCCAGCGAAATCGAGCGCATCAGTTTGCCATTCAAATCAAATTCAACCAAACGCTGATTGCCGGTGTCAGCAACAATCAATGTTTTATTGTTGGAAAGAGCAATGCCCATTGGTAAAGATAAGTGTTTTTTGCCAAATGATATTGATTGACCCGTTGGGTCAATTTTTACAACACGATTATTTGCTCCGTCCAATATATACAGGTTAGCGTTAATATCTTTGACGACACTGGTTGGCTGATTGAAGTCTGCCTGGATGATTGATTGATCCATCACCACGGGCAGGGCGTATATCATGGTCGGGAACATTACTGCAAGAACAATAATGCATCCGCGAGTCAACAAAACAGAAAATACCAACCTCATTGTCAATCTCTACCGTAAAACATCTATAATGCGGATTTTTTGATCTTTTTCTTTGTAGCGCGAGAAAAACAGCGGGATGCGGTGCAAGCTAATGGCTTTTATTTGTTGTGGGCTAGCGCCTAATTGTTCTAAATTAAATTGTTGCTCATCAGCATCATGACATGCGATGCATTTTGGTCCTTTAGGTTCCAGTGGCACATGTATTTTTGCTCTGACCTCAGTGCGTTGTTGTAAGTCACCATCGTTCCATTGTTGTAATAAGGCTTTTGGTTGTATTGAATCTTTGAACAAGATTGCAGGCATTTGATTAAAAAACGGTGTAATTTTGATTAATGGGTTACGTTCAGTAAATGCTTTCTTTTGTTCTGCATCTTTTGGCTTAATCACTTTGAACAATTGGCTGGATGCTGGTTGAATTTGTTGTGTTTCAAAGTTGAACCAGCGGTAATCCAGATTGACATCCTCAGGTCTGAAATGACAGCTTTCGCAGGCGATATAATTGGTATGCATGTTTAAAAAAGTGCGTGAACGCAGGTTTTTGGTATGTGGAATCGGCAAATGACAATTCATACAAAATGCGTTACTGGATAATTCAGCATAGGCTGGTTGTTTGTGAAATGGGCGTATCCGGGTTCGTTCGATAATGTCCACATCCTTATGTTCTTTGACTAGTTTTTTTGAGTCTGCCAACGCCTTGTTGTCGGGTTGCGCTTGTTCGACACGTTGCCAATACAGTGGTGTACCAGCAGCTTGTGCAACATTGAGCATACTCAGTGAAATCAGCACCAACACCGAGCAGAACGTAATGCTTAAATGACACTTATTCATTATCTGACTCCTGTTGACCTGTCAGCGAGGTGGTATCAACGGGGGTGGAGTCATTTGCTGTTGAGGTGTTATTGCCTGAAACCTTCACTGACTGTTTTACTTCGGATTGCTTTGAAGCAATCCCCTTGTCATTAGTATTCTGCGCCAAATCAGTGTTGCGTTTTCTACGTGGTTTAGTCTCTGATGATTGACTGCCAGAACGTCTGCTTTCAGCCACAGTTTTCGGGCGTTTTTTAACCGATGGTTTTTTACCTGCCATGTACACTTGAAAATGTTCGCCACCAAGAATAGCCATAATCAATCCGCGATTTTTGCCGGTAAATGCCCAGATTAAACTGCCGATTGCCATGATGAGAATAATTGGAACGATGAGTATTGATAATTTGCTCCAGGTACTTTCTACAGATTCTTTTAATTCAGTTTTAGTCAATAATGTCATTGATAACAAGTCGACATCATGCATATCTGTTAAAGTGAATTTGTTGTTTTCATCTAGCTTGGCGTAACCATGACAACCACTGGCACTACATGTCTCTGTCAAATTATCAGGATGTGTTGTTGCTTGTTCATCTTCGTCGCGCAGTATTTTGTGATGAAGACCATCCGGCGCATGACAATCAATACAAGATGCACCATCTTCAACACCAACCACTAATAAACGGCTGTGTAACATGCGCAAATAACTTTCTCCAGCATGTAGCCAGCGACTGTCTGGCTTGTATTTTTCTTTGGTCTCTGGATCTTCCAGTTCAATATCTTTCAGATAGTCTGGGTCATTATGACAATCCAGACATATGTCATTAGAATCGTTCTTATTCATCCGATTGCCAATAAAGCGACGCAGAATATGACCACCCATTTGTGTCATCCACACTTCACCGACATGGCATTTTCCACATTCCATATCGGTGTGCACAAACGCTTCCTTGAATACCTCTGCCTTCTCAGGCGCGATATACAATGCGTTATCATGACAATATCGACATGATGGTAGTTTTGATTCATCGAGTTCTTTGAGACGATTTCCGCCAGCAAAATCCTTGTACCAGCCGTCACCATGAACAGATTTTTGAAATTCGTCGAACATCGGTTGATGGGTAAACGCTTCTCCTTCGGAGGGTTCTTCTACATGACAGGATTCAGAACAGTCCACATAACCATTTTCAACCTTGTGAGGGTAATCAGTGATTTTACGATGGCAGTCACGACACGGCACACTGCCATGTAAAGAACTGAAGTAATGATCTTTGTTGATTGATGCGACACGCCACATCCCATCTTCATCAATCCATTGCAATCCTGGTAAAGAATGACAGGTCAGGCAACCATCGGGATCTGGTTTACGTTGTTCAGCGATAACAATTGAGATTGTGCAAAAACACAATAAAATAGTCAGAATGGATCGAACGTATTGTATGCGGGACAATTGAATGAATTCTCTGTGTTTGATAAAAACCATTATTGTTTTTGTTTTATGGGGTTTCTCGGTTGGTAGTCCTAAAGAGGATAAGATTGTGTTGAGCGTAGATGCGCAAAACCAAAGCAGTATGAGTTTGTAACAACTTATGCGCGCACATAAGTTGTTGGTATTTCAAGATTTTCGTAGGGTGCATTCCATGCACGTTCCTTAATGGTCGATACGGAAACTAAAAATCCAGGCTATTAATCAATGTCGTCATACAACCAGCTTAAGAATTGAGTAATAAGCCACATACAAAATAACGCTACTAAAAATTAGCCCATTAATAATGTGACCACGACGAATACGAGCAGGGACAGCAACGCCGCTACCTAACATCTCCGGCTCAGTAATTAGTTGCCAGGCTGGTTCAGGAAAAATCTCCACGCCTTTCTTGATTTTCTTTGGTTGTTTTTCACGTGGGCCGGTTGTCCATTCAATGGCATTCCAGGCACACACATCGACACACTCATGACAGGTCATGCACGAAGTCTGTTCTACAACCGGAACCCGGTTAACCATTTTGATCGCGCCACACATGCAATTACGTGCACAAATATTACAGCCTGTGCAGCGCTCTTTTTCGACGCGGATACGGCGCGCCCAGCGAAATTTAGAACCGAGTTTATTAACCAGTCCGTCAGCTGCACCGATTGGACATAAAAATTGGCAATAAGCACGTCCTTTACTAGCGAAAAAACCCAGGATAAATAGCAGTCCAAGATTGACCAGTCCTACAGTCGATAATATATAAACGATACCGCGATATTCACCACTCATCGCTTCAATCAAACGCGGCACGGTAATAAAATTACACAAGGTACATGCGCTGATTCCAAGTGCAGGCATCAATACCATATACGCAGCTAAATAACCGTAGCGAATTTGAACTTGCGGGAGTGAGCGGAATTCAATTTTCCAGCGGTCATTGAGCATGCGACTGCCCAATTCTGCCAGACCACCAACCGGACACAGATAGCCGCACCAGATGCGTCCAAAGAAAAATGTGGTCAGTAGAATCAAGCAGAATGCAATGACACCGATCCAGGCAACGGTGATATGCATAAATAAATCATCCCATGACATGCCAGGAAAATATAAGTAAAAGCGACGCATGCATAACACGCCGCATAAATCATCATTGCCAACCAATTGTGGCAAGAATGCCAGCGGCCCGAGAAAGGCAATGCAGGATAAGGAAATCAAAAAATAGCGATATTTCTGCATCGCCGGGACAGCTTTTATATTGTTGAGTACTCTCATACAATGATTCCTCCTTCGTAAGCGTTTCTTTCATAAGGAACGTGCACGGAATAACTTGAACAATTGACGTAGGCCATTGTTGTCAGATTGCTGTTCATATTCAAGGCGCGAAAACAGGCGCATAGTGAGCGATGTAACTGTTTTCGCAACACCGAAGATGAGCAAAAAGACAAGTGAATTGTTCAAGTTATTCCATGCTCGTTCCTAACTATTCATCA
>JAZGEP010000152.1:0-7010 GCA_036478815.1 Methylococcales bacterium | reverse complement strand
TAATGGTCAGGCTATATGGCCCTCTTACAGCGCTCATGCCTTGTTCGATGAGCCACTGTTCAGCGGTTTTTAGAAGTTGTTGTGCGATGTGTATATTGTCGACAACGTCAAAGAAACCAAAAAAACCAGTTTTGTCAGGATATCTTTCAAGGTAGAGTTGATCAATCTGCGCACTGATGCGTCCAACAGGTTGGTCATTAGAATAGGCTATCCATGACATCCATTTGGCATGTTTAAAATACGGATTTAGTTTGGAAAGATGCATGCGGCGTTCAGCGACAAGTGGCGCAATCCACTGCGGGTCGTTGTTAAAAATCAGTTTGGGAAGGTTGATGAAGGCTGACTTTAATTGATATGTGGTAACAGGAGTGATGTGTAGTGAAGACGCTATTGGTGATGCCACGTGGAATTGATCTCTTATGTTTGGAGGTTGCTGAACAGTTTTACAGTATATATTATGGACGATTCTATGCAGAGATTTGTTTTGTGACTGGTGATTTTTTGTAGGACGTTATACAATACCCCGCTTAGCTGTTTGCTGACAGGCGATCTTGCGCGTTTAAAATATTTGATTCAATGTCGCATCAAGCGACAAATGAGAGAGTTTAAAAACAGATAAATGTGTTATATTTGCGTGAGTAGCAGCACATTCTTGAAGAAAATAGTGAAGTTTTCTTGCTTGGTAAACTAGTAACTGATATTATTCCTGAAACCCTTAAGTAATTAGGCGTGGCTCATCCTTCAATCAATGGTATTGAATAGGCCCCACATTGAACAGAAGTATCCTGGGTATTCCCAGGTTGGTAGAGCGGGTTTTGTCCAGCTCTGTTTTTTGGTTGGCATTTTGTGTTGCTCAGCATGATATGGGTTTTTTAATGTCAATAAATAAGAATTTAGAAAGGGGGGAGGTGTACCTTGCACCTTGAAGCAACACCAACCATTAATACTGTTCCACTACGAGCAGCCGATTTCAACAATCTTTCTGAAGCGCTGGATTATGCGGCTGAGGGAGTGACTGGTTGCAATTTCTACACGGGTCGTGGTGAGCTTTATTCCGTACTTCCGTATTCAGAATTAAGACAACAGGCTATGCAGCTGGCCAGGCGCTTGCTGAGTTTTGGTTGTAAGCGTGGTTCACGGATTACGTTAATAGCTGATACACATCCTGATTTCTTACGTTTCTTTTATGCGTGCCAATATGCTGGTCTGGTTCCTGTTGCATTACCAATACCGGTAACGCTTGGTAGCCATAAAGCGTATGTTTCGCAAATTAAGTCATTTCTTGCCGCAAGTAAACCGACTGTTGCTATTGCGCCAGAAGGATATCTTCCGCTTATGGAAGAAGCTGCGACTGGCATGGATATTGATTTTATAGGTTCCCCAGAGCAATTTAACCAGTTTCCAGAAGGTTCACCTGAATTAGTGCCATCCGGTTCAGATGAATTAGCCTATCTTCAATTTACCTCTGGCAGTACGCGCTTTCCACGCGGAGTGATGATTGATCAAAAAACGGTGATGAGTAATCTCACTGGGATTGCCACACATGGTGTAAAACTGCGCGAAGGTGACCGTTGTGTTTCGTGGTTGCCGTATTATCACGATATGGGCTTGGTTGGTCTTGTGCTAGTGCCTATTTCTGCACAAGTCTCAGCTGATTATCTCGGTACACGAGAATTTGCAATGCGTCCGCGTCAGTGGCTAAATCTAATGAGTCGCAACAAAGCGACAATATCATTTGGCCCTCCATTCGGTTATGAATTATGCGAACGCCGCCTGAAAGCGAGTGAAGCAGAAAAGCTTGATCTCAGTGCTTGGCGTGTCGCTGGTGTCGGCGCAGAAATGATCCGCTCCAGTTCATTGGAACGTTTTGCTGATGCTCTCGCTCCTGCAGGCTTTGATCGCAAAGCTTTTATCCCATGTTATGGGATGGCTGAGTGCTCACTGGCCATTAGTTTTGCTGATCTTGAACAAGCGATCAAAGTAGATACTGTTGATGCAGATCATTTAGCTGATACTAGCCATGCTCGACCAGCCGACCCTGAAGATTCAAGCGGAATACGTACTCGATCATTTGTAGATTGTGGCCGTCTGTTGCCTGGTTATGAAATAGAAGTTCGTGATGCTGATGGTCTGGTATTGGATGATCGCCAGGCAGGAAGTATTTATTTGCGTGGCGATAGCGTGATGTCAGGTTATTATAAAAATCCTGAGGCGACTGCTGAAGCATTATCAGCTGATGGTTGGCTGAACACTGGTGATATCGGGTATCTGGTTGATGGTCGAATTTTCATCACTGGACGTGAAAAAGATCTAATTATCATCAATGGCAGAAATATCTGGCCACAAGATCTTGAGTATATCGCAGAACAACAAGATGACGTTAGACCAGGTGATGCGCTTGCATTTGCAGCTCCAGGTCCCGATGTTGAAGATATTGCGGTGATGGTTGTTCAGAGTCGTGAGACAGATGAAGCAAAACGAAGAAATCTGGTTGAAAGACTTGAAGGTTTAGTGCGCAACAATTTAGGGATTGAATGCTACGTTGAACTGGCTCCTTTGCACACGCTGCCGCGAACATCATCAGGCAAGTTATCACGATCAAAAGCACAACAAAATTTTATTGATTCCCATCGTTGGGATCAGCACGAACTGACGGGACGGCGTGCAGGCTAAACAGCCCGACCCTCTTTCAAATACAATAGCGATAACTGGTGCTACCGGATTTGTTGGTAGCACAATCATTAGGTTACTCGTTTCCCAAGGCTGGCTTGTCAAAGCGCTTGCTCGAAGTCCCAATAAGCTAGAACAGTTCTCCGATTGTCCAATTGATTGGGTTTATGGTGACCTTTCGCAACCAAAGACCCTCGATTCACTGGTCTATAATGCGCATGCTGTCATTCATTGTGCGGGAACTGTGCGTGGTTCGCACTTGTCAGATTTTACAGAGGCAAATGTTGAAGGCGTCTCAAATCTTGTTGTCGCAATATTACGCACCTCATCACAACCGCGTTTGTTACTGATCTCATCACTTGCAGCCAGAATGCCTGGCATTTCTGATTACGCGCACAGTAAACGTCAAGGCGAGGATGTTTTGACAACACATGCGAACCAATTGAGTTGGACTATATTCAGGCCTGCGGCAATCTATGGTGCTGGTGATCAAGAACTGAAACCATTGCTGGATTTATTACAAAAAGGGATTTCTTTGCAATTAAGTGACGCTGGTTCACGTTTTTCGTTGATTTATGTTGACGATGTAGCCCAAGCGGTTCGACAATGGTTAGTTAATGGTGTAGCTGAGCATGAGACTATTGAGCTTGATGATAGATATCCAAATGGTTATTGTTGGCAGGATGTAAGTAATATAGCCTCAGATGTTTTTCATCGGCCTGTTCGTCGACTTTATGTACCGATTGTTGTTCTGAAAGCGTTAGCAATCGCGAGTGATTTTGTGGCTAGAATGCTTAGTCGAAGCCCGATGTTAACTCCGGGTAAAGCGCGAGAATTAGCCTGGCACGACTGGGTATGTCGCAGTCAAGTGGAGATGAGGATTGAGAATTGGCACCCCATGGTTCAGTTTGAGCAGGGATTAAAACGGCTTTATACTGATTAGGAGTGAGGATTTAATAACTTCCCAAAGTTTGGCGCAGCATTATTGATTTTACAGAAGTACATATAAAATAGACACATAGCAGGCTACGCAACTATTTTATGAGTGCTTCTGTGGGATCAAAAGGCAAGTGAAAATCGGGAAGTTATTAAATCCTCACTCCTTAACAAGGCAAGCGCGGAATAAACCCGTTGTATACTTAGGAACGTGCATGAAATAACTTGAACAATTGACTTGTCTTTTTGCTCATCTTCGGTGTTGCGAAAACAGTTACATAGCTCACTATGCGCCTGTTTTTCGCGCCTTGAATATGAACAAAAATCCTGCGTCATAATTGTTCTACGTAACGATTGAGATGGTTTCGTCAGGAGCAAAAAGACCAGCCAGAATGTCCAAGTTATTTCATGCACGTTCCTTATCACAATAAATCAAGTTTGAATCGACAGGAACAACCAATGAGTGATTACTCCGAAATTCTGGATCAACTAAACGAGTTGTTGATGCCTTATATAAAAGCTGATAGTAATATTGTGTTGACGGAAAATAGTGATTTAATGGCTGATCTTGGGCTTAATTCTGTCAAGGTAATGGATTTGCTACTCAATATTGAGGATAGTTTTGATGTTTCCATACCACTGAGTGAGATTCCTGATGTTAAGACTGTTAAAGATTTTGCGTTGTTACTCCAAAAAATGACTCAAGAAAGCCAGGTATGAGTTTACTCTCCAAATTTGATGGTATAGGGCTGGAGCGTGAAGAAGTTTCAAGAATAGCAGGACACAATCCGTTCAATTTTGTAATCGATGAAATTTTGTCTTCAACAGAGGCTTTGGTTGATGGTAAGCGAACAATATTAGCAGGTACAAATAATTATCTGGGCCTTACTTTTGATGCTGAATGTGTTCAGGCAGCCTGTGATGCTCTTGAAAACGAAGGAACTGGTACTACTGGCTCAAGAATGGCGAATGGCACTTACGCTGACCATCTGGCCTTAGAGAAAGAATTCGCAGAATATTTTAGTTGTCCTTCAGCTATTCTGTTTTCAACCGGTTACATGGCGAATCTCAGCGTATTGTCAACACTGTGTTCAAAAGACGACTTGATCGTTATTGATTCTGATTGCCATGCCAGCATTTATGATGCTTGTCGTATGGGCGATGCCGAGGTGATTCGTTTTCGCCATAATAATGCCGCCGATCTGGATAAACGACTGAATCGGTTAGGTGATAAAGCCTCATCCGCTTTGGTGGTGACTGAAGGCATTTATAGTATGCTGGGAGATCAAGCTCCATTGGCAGATATTGTCGAAATAAAAAATCGCCACAACGCTATGCTGATGATCGACGAAGCGCATTCGTTAGGCGTATTAGGTGAAAATGGTCGCGGTCTGGCTGAACAGGAAAACGTGGAAGATCAGATCGATTTTGTGGTGGGTACATTCAGTAAAAGCCTTGGTAGCATTGGTGGATTTTGTGTGAGTCGCTGGCCTGAAATTGAAAATATGCGTTATGCAATGCGCCCCTATATTTTCACCGCTTCTTCATCGCCTGCAATGATTGCTTCTACCCGTAAAGCGCTAGCAAAAATGCGTGATGGAAAAAAATTGCGTGAACGCCTCTGGGATAATGCTGCGCTGTTATATCGGGGATTAAAACAGCTTGGCTTGACTGTGGGACCGGCAACAAGTCCCGTTGTTGCAGTAATCCTTGATACTGGAAAAGAAGAGGCGCTGCGCTTGTGGGCTGCCCTGCTTGAGTCTGGCATCTATGTTAATCTTGTGTTGCCACCAGCAACGCCTGGGTCAGAGTGTTTATTGCGATGTAGTGTGAGTGCTGCGCATACAACTGATCAAATTAATGCTGTAATCGAAGGGTTTGCACAAAATGTTACTCGCACAAGTTTAAAACCTGCGGCTGTCTAAAGCTTGTATTGCATAATAATCATATAGTTACAATATAAACTTGCCAATCTTCTGGAATTTGTTATTATAACGCCCTGTATTTCAAAAAAACTACTTGATGAGATGATGAATAAAAGTTTGACTGAGGTGATGATGCAATTCTCTCATTCGCCAGTTGTTTGGGTGTTAGAGAGTGAACGTGCTGGAGAGAATACTCAGCTTGAAGCTTTGGCTGATGAGCTGGGTTGGGACTATCAAATTAAGCAAGTGCATCATCGTTCGGGCATTCCTTATTTCTTGCTCGGCGCGTCCTTGCTGGGTATCGATAAAGAAATGTCTGAAATCACGGGGCCGTGGCCGGATTTGGTCATTTCTGCCAGTGCTAAAAATGAGCCAGTATGCAGATGGATCCGAGATAATGCAGATAAAGTTGTGCGTCTGATTCACCTAGGTCGACCTTGGGCAAGCATCAAACAGTTTGATTTGGTGATTGCCACACCTCAATATCGTCTGCCAGAAAAACAGAATGTGCAGTTGAATACTGTACCAATGCATTATCCGTTGGATTCTGAGCGCATTAGTCGTCAGTTGTCGGGTTGGCAGGACAAACTGGTTGATTTGCCGAAACCATATATTGCCTTGATGGTAGGGGGACATAGTGGCCCTTATTCATTTGACAAGAGTGCTGCGCACCGATTGGTTAAACAAGCTAACCAGATGGCTGAGTCGCATGGTGGTTCACTGCTAATATCCACGAGCTCTCGAACTCCTAAACATGTTGCCGATTATATTGAGAAACACTTATCGGTGCCAAATTATTTTCACCGTTGGGGTTCATCAGATGAAAATCCATATTATGCATTTTTAACATTAGCTGAATCGGTAATAGTCACTGGTGATAGTGTTTCTATGCTGAGTGAGGCTTGTGCAATGCTAAAGCCGGTCTATATGTTTGACTTGGGTGAAAAATCGGTATCAATGCGTCAGCAAAGAGATTTTAGTCTGGAGTGCCTGGATTACTTTTTCGGACAGAATTTCAGCCGTTTTGAGTTAGATCATTTGCGCAATCTATTTTATCGATTGGCAATGTGGAAAGGTTTTCAACGCATGACCCGTGATTTACGTTTGGTTCATTCAAGCTTGATTGCTCAGCAACGTGCGGTTTGGTTGGGTGAAAATTTTCCAGATAGTGTTGAACGGCGACCATTTCAGGATGTATCACGAACAGTCAACCGGGTTAAGTTATTAATGAATGCCCATCCCCAACCAAACACCACACCGAATCACGAGGATCAGAACGGTTTCTACGTACCTGCTTTTCTTGGCTCTAACAGAGTGGCCGTCCGACAATAGAACATCCTTGACTGCGGAAAGTTAGGAACGTGCATGGAATAACTTGAACAATTGACGTAGGCCATTGTTGTCAAATTACTGTTCATATTCAAGGCGCGAAAACAGGCGCATAGTGAGCGATGTAACTGTTTTCGCAACACCGAAAAT
>JAZGEP010000151.1:0-5257 GCA_036478815.1 Methylococcales bacterium | reverse complement strand
AGATCAGCTGTTAACTGATAATTGCTTGCACCATCCACCGCAATCAGTTTTGGTTTGCCTTCAAACAGATGGATAAAATTGCGATTACAGGGATAACACGGATCAGGCATCAACACCTCATCACCGGGATCAACCAGCATAGCCATTGCTAAAATAAACGCTCCAGATGCCCCAGGAGTTAAAAAAATGCGCTGCGGTAATATCGAAAGCTGATATTGCTGATAATAGTGCTCCGCAATGTTTTCACGAAGCTGCAGCATTCCCGCCGCTGCTGTATATTTTAGTTGTCCAGCTGCAAGTATTTGCGCTGCGGCATCAATTATCATCGGTGGTGTCGCAAAATCCGGTTCACCAACTTCCATATGCACAATAGAAATCCCTGATTGCTCCAGCTTCTGTGCTCTGGCAAGCAAATCCATAACATAGAACGGTTGAATATGCTCGATTCGCGCTGAATGTTTATACAATCGTTTTGCTCCAATACACTGTTTGTCTTTAAGCTGTTGCTGAGACAACTATTGCATATCGCTGGTATTCAAAACAACATTTTTCTGCATGATTTTTTTCATGTGGCGCAATATAAGGTGATTGTCACAAGGATGTTAAAAATAAGATAACTACTCAGCGAAATCCGTAGCTGAGTTACAAAATTAAGTAACTCAGATATAACTGTTCACACCCCTAAACGCTCGTTGTCGCGTGCCAGCGTGGATATGCAGGAGCGTTCAAGCCTGGATTCCCACGGAGACCATGGGAACTAGAATATTGTTATGGGGTCTGAACGGTTACTCTCAGATTGCCTAGGAGGCTGTCCGAGAGCAAGGCGAAAGCGGCAGTTTATAGGTATCAATGAGTACTTTTAACGCAGATATCAGGCAAAATAGGGATGTATATAAATACCTGTGATCTATATCATAGGTGATTTTATCAAGTATATGTTGATATATATCTAACCACTATTAGTTCATTAGAGTCTGCATTTTTAGTATGACTAAAAACACTCCCCGCACATGAAAATTTAGCATATTGTACACGCGCTTTTTTACAGATAGTTTTGTTTGAAAACCTTGCTGTAGAGTGACTACAGCTAAGATTTTCCGCCTCACTCTCCACAAAATATTACGCACACAATATGCTAAATTTTCATGTTCGAAGAGTATAATTGCAACATAACGCTGAGTAATATGAAGCTTTGAAAAAAGGTTAAAAACCAAACAATGGTTTTGGAGCACTGCCTAAATTAGAAACCTTCGTTCTGACTCAATCAAAAGCACATAAAACCAGCTGTTTGAATGGGTGCCGATACAAATTTTTATTCATTACATATGAGGTAAAAACATGAAATCAAAAAAGCACCATTTCAAGAAAACATCAATACACTATCTTAGTTTTCTAGCTTTTGCCTTGTTCATAACGAAATCAAGTTTAGCGGCTGATCCGAACATCTTCCAAATCAATGGTGATATCGGTCAATATCTGAGTTTTAATCTGGTCGATGGCACTGATGACACTTGTCGACAAGGCGCTCCTGATTACCCCAAGGTGACTGGTTTACCTGCTGGTATGTTTATTAGTAGCAATTGTATCATTTTCGGAACACCTGAAAATGTCGGAACTTCGCGATTAGAATTCCCTGTTGTTGGTGGGGTGTGGTTAGCTGATCTCGTGATCACTGGTAACAGTACAAACCCAGATCCAACACCAAATCCTGATCCAGACCCAACACCCGAGCCTGACCCAAATCCAACAAATATTACTCCTCCGACTCCCGAAGAAATAGCGGCCGCTCGTTTCTTATCTCAAAGCACTTTCGGACCAACCATTGACGAAATAAAGCAATTAGCTGTCAGCAATGATTATGAAGGCTGGATCAATCAACAACTTGAAAAACCAATATCAGTCAATCAGTTAGATGCTCTGAAAAACTTGCATACACATTGGTGTTATGGCAATGAAGTACTAGGAACAGAACTAAGCGCTGTCTGGTGGAATACTGTTCTCAATGGTGATGATCAGCTTCGCCAGCGCGTTGCTTTCGCACTCAGCGAAATTCTTGTGATTTCGAAGGTTGGAGCGCTTGATAAACGAGCCCGAGGCTTAGCAGATTATTATGATGTGCTGATTGAAAATGCATTCGGTAACTACCGGGATTTATTGCGAGAGGTCACACTGCACCCAACAATGGGCATCTATTTGAGTATGCTGCGTAATGAAAAAGCAAATCTTGAAGAGAATATCCGACCTGATGAAAATTATGCGCGTGAATTGTTGCAACTATTTTCAGTAGGAGTCAATCAGCTCAACCTTGATGGCTCTATAATAAAACAGACTAACGGTAGCCCAAAGCCAACCTATAACCAGGCGATCATTGAAGACTTTGCAAAAGTGTTCACTGGCTGGAATATCGATGGTATTAATACTTGGTCAACGCATTTTTCCCAAGGTGATTTTACCGTCCCCATGACATTTTGGGATGACTATCATGATTCTGAAAACGAGAAACACTTATTAAATAACACTGTTCTTCCTGCCGGACAATTGGCAGATCAAGACCTGGACGATGCATTGGACAATGTTTTCAAACATCCAAATGTTGGTCCTTTTATCGGCAAGCAACTGATACAACGCTTGGTAACCAGCAACCCTTCATCAGCCTACATACAACGTGTTGCCAAGGTATTTAACGGTAATGGCGGCGCTAATGAGCGAGGTGATTTAAAAGCAGTAGTCAAAGCGATATTACTGGATCAAGAAGCACGTGCGATGCACTCAGCTAGCGATAACTTTGGTAAGTTACGCGAACCCTTATTGCGCTTAAGTCATTTACGCCGTGCCTTTGGCGTCATACCTGTCACACATAATCAGAACTGTGGTCGTGGCGATTTTCAACTCTATACCATTGCTGCTTTACAAAATGTAAGCCTCAAACAACATCAAGCATTTGGTCAAGATATTCTACATTCACCGTCGGTGTTTAATTTCTTTTTACCCAGCTATTCACCACCAGGAATAGTGACAAACGCAAATCTGGTTGCACCTGAGTTTCAAATTAACACAGAAAATACCATGGTTGCCTTGACGAATGCGATTGGCGATGAAATCCAGGCAAGTGGCACCAGTCGAGGCACGACAAAAATCATATTAGACACTGAGACAGCTTTAGCAATTGAGCCAAACGCGTTACTCAATCATCTGAATTTGCTATTGCTCAGTGGAAATATGTCTCCAGGATTACAAGGTTTACTACTGGAACTACTTGAAAATGACGTTTACCCAGATAGTGAAACAGGACGCGCCAATAAAACAAAAGACGCCATCATGCTAATAGTCAATTCACCTGACTATTTAATTCAAAAATAGTGGAATTTAATTATGAGCAATCAAACAGATAAGCAACGAAGAAAATTTCTAAAGCAGTTTGGATTACTGGCTGGTGGCACGACCCTCCTGGCAACCCAATCAAAGCTGCAATTCATCAAGACTGCACTGGCTGCCAATTACAATGGAATCAATGATCAAAAAAGCCTGGTTTGCATCTTTTTAGCAGGTGGGAATGATGGTTTTAATATGTTCGCTCCTTATCAAAGCGACCTACATCAAGAATATTCTAATATCCGTAAAACGCTTGCTATTTCCAGAGCAGATCTAGCCGGACAGCAAGTTGAAGATGGTAGTGGCTACGCTTTTCACCCCAAAATGAAAAACGTTGCCGAAATTTATAACCAGGGTAAACTTGCTTTAATTAGTAACGTAGGTAATCTACACCAGCCCCTTACTCAAGCTCAGTATTTATCGGGAAATTCAGGAATACTTATTCCAGAAAGTCTGTTTTCTCATAGTCATCAGCAAGAAACGTGGCAGACAAATCGTGCGCCAGCGCAGCCGACCCCAGCCGGATGGGGTGGTTTGCTTGCGGATTTGTTGAAACAAGCAAATACGGGGTCTCAACTTGCACCCACATTTTCTCTCTCGGGAACCAGTCCCTGGCAATCTGGAATAACAACTCAGCCATTTAGTTTAAACTCTTCTGGGGTCAAAGATTTTGAGTATCTTCAAAGCGAGCTTCCAAATGGTGCAGATCGGCATAGTATTCGCTCGAAAATTTGGAGCGACATGCTTGCTCTAAATCGTAATCATGTGCTTGAACAACACTCTGCCGGGTTATTGATTGAGACAAAAAAGCGCCTGGTTTTTTTGCAAGATGCACTCAACACACCAGACGCAACCAACTTTGATGATTCTGCGTTTGATGGTCTTGAAAGAAACAGGTTGGCCAACAATCTGAAAATGATTGCACGTTTAATCTCGGCGCGTGACGCTATAAGCCAGAAGCGTCAAATATTCTTTGTTCGCTTTGGTTCGTGGGATACCCATAGTGACCAATTAAATCAGCATACTGCATTACTGACGCAATTAAACGATGCAATGTCTGCTTTTCAAACAACCATGAACAATGTTGCCCATATTGATGAAAACTCGGTAACGACATTTACCGCCTCCGAATTTGGCCGAACCGCGACCAGTAACGGCGATGGTACCGACCATGGCTGGGGTGGTCACCAACTGGTAATGGGTGGCGCAGTGAACGGCGGACAAATACACGGAACACTACCTGATATTACTCCAGGCGGCATTAATGATTCAGATAATTCTGCTAACAGCGCCGGGCGAATTATCCCGACGATTGCTGTTGACCAATATGGCGCAACACTGGCGAAGTGGATGGGAGTAGCGGATAGTGACCTTAACGCCATCTTCCCTAATCTCTCCAGATTTAGTCAACGTGATTTAGGTTTTATGAATTAGGCGCGACATATTTAAGTACTCGATCATAAATATTTTAACAATTTTACGCAGGATTTTTTATCATATTCAAGACGCATAAACAGGCGCATAGTAAGCTATGTAACTGTTTAGGCAACGCCGAAGATGATAAAAAAGACAAGTAAAATGTTAAAAGATTTATGGTCGAGTACTTATTGGATGAATCGATGAATAAACACCTTTTTGTGACATGAAAATATCCTTTCAGCCATGGTGAGTGATCAATGTCTACGTCAGAATCTATCAGCCCAGCGCTCAATCAGAATAAGCTGGCAGCAGATATAAAATCATGGGGCCAGGAATTTGGCTTTCAACAGATTGGTTTTGCAGATGCGCAGCTGGATCAAGCTGACAAACGTTTGCAAGCTTGGCTGAAAGCAGGTTTTCATGGCGAAATGAGTTATATGCAGCGCCATGGCAGCAAACGCAGTCA
>JAZGEP010000150.1:0-2494 GCA_036478815.1 Methylococcales bacterium | reverse complement strand
AAAATCCATCGTCTACAATTGATAAATCTTGCGCTGTACTTCCGGAAAAAAATGATGATAAATGCACACGATCATAAGCGTAGCGAGGTTCTTCACAAAATGTGATGACTTCAAAATCTGCGCTTTTTTCTGAATTCACCAGCTCTTCAATAAAGCGATGGCCAACCATGCCGTTACCAATAATTACAATCCGTTGTTTAATCATTTACTAGCCTCTAAAAATTCATTCTTTATGCGTAACTACTCAGCTTACCTATATTTTGTCCAATAGCTTGCGTTGAAAGTACTCATGTACACTTGTAAACTTCACGCATCGCCTTGCTCTTGAACAAAATATAGGCAATCTGAGCGATTACAGATTATGCTGAGTCAGCTTTTATGCTATTGAAGAAACAGATGGCTCTTGCGGGCCAAACATCAATTGATCGCGGATCTTGTTGATGTCTGTTTGTTCAATAATTAAATCCATATACCAGGGGCTGTGACTCATTTCACCGTACAAAACAGCACCAGTTAATTGGTTGTTTTCGATGACCAGTTTTCTGTAAATAGCGCTACCTGGATCGCTTAAGATCAGACTTTCTGACTGCGTAGAACCGATAAAATCACCAACCGAAAAAACCTCGATACCTGTCACTTTTAACTTGGTCGATGTGACCGTCCCTTGATAGGCAGCATGATCATTTCCAGTCAGGTTTTCAACACACACTGTTGCCATCTCATAAAGCGCCGCTACCAGTCCGTAACAATGACCACGATGCTCAACACATTCACCAATGGCATAGATATCTGCATCAGACGTTTGCATCTGATCATTGACAATCACACCTGCACCACACGCAAGACCTGCATCTGCTGCCAACTGATAATTCGCTCGTATTCCAGCTGCCATCACCACCAGATCAGCTTTAAGCGAACTGCCATCAGCAAAGTTAACAGCACTCACTCTTTGCTCACCGCTAAACTCAGTTGTCTCAGCTTTCATCTTGAATTTCAAACCACGTTCTTCGAGATTCGCTTTCAATAGTTCACCAGCCACTTGATCCAGTTGCTTATCCATCAAACAAATGTTGCGATGCACGACCGTGACATCCATACCCTGAATCATCAAACCGTTCGCTGCTTCAAGCCCAAGCAGCCCACCACCAATGACAACTGCATACCGCTGAGTATGTGCAGCGTTAATCATATAGTCCACATCTTTTATGTCGCGAAAACTGATCACCCCTTCCAGGTCAGTACCTGGAACAGGAATCACAAATGACTTCGAACCAGTTGCGATCACCAGCGTGTCATAGTCATGCTGATCACCATTTTCAAGAGTCACTTTTTTTACACTGCGATCGATTGTTGTCACACGACTTGAGGTATGCAAAGTAATCTCGTTCTCTGCATACCAGTCAATCGTATTGATGGTGATCTCGTCTAATTGTTTCTCACCCGAAAGTACTGGCGAGAGCAATATCCGGTTGTAATTTCCATGCGGCTCTGCACCAAATACAGTGATCTCATATCGATCATGATCGGTGGCAATTAAATCGCTGAGTAAGCGTCCACCAGCCATGCCGTTGCCTATCAGAATTAGTTTTTCCTTGTGTTTTATCGTTGTCATATCTGTTGTTTACACCATCGCTTCAGTGCCAATATAATCTGTGTTCATTGTGGAATCCCTGCTTTCTTTCTTGATAATGATTCAGGTACGACAACAACACTGGATACCCACTAAACCAAAATCGTTGGTGTGATATTCAAAGGCTTTATTTTTCCGGAAGAATGTGCCTGAGATGGAGATCTGTTCAGTGATCGAAACAAGGTATGTTCAAACCGATGCACCTAGCAAAATGAATAGCGCTATTATGTTCCACTCTAACAATTATAGATGTCAAGCGAATCAATATTCAAGTAACGCTCAATGCACTTGAGAGTCGATATATCTTGCCAAAGATCATGATTTGGATACAAGGGAAAAAATCCTCATATGCACAAGACTTCTATTCTCGTAACGTGTGATGAAAAGAAAATATGGTGTAGGATGCCGGTGAGGTACGATCCACATCAAAAAAGTGATCGATTCTATCGCAAAAACCAGATTGATACGGCAACTACTTCATTTCAAATTGAGCATTATATTAGTTTGGTCTTCTCGCAAATGATGTGGCTCGTACCTCACAGGTAACTACTGGTATCGTTTTTACCGCACGTTACCGCGTTAAGAATGTGGGTTGTTACTGTATTCAGGTGACTGACCTCTGGCATGTAACAGAGTATTTGGCCGATGCCGCCGAGGCAATTTTCGACGAAAAAAAACAACAGGCTCAACGCATCGACTGGTTGAAGCAACGCTGCCATGAGCTCAAAAACAAGCGAGGTGCTGTTGGGAGCATTGTGGCCGAGCTCAAGGACATTGCCCAGAAGAAACATCCGCCAAAACGTCAAGAGGCTCTTCACAAAACCATCACTTATTTGAGCAATCAGGGCATTCGCATGAATGATG
>JAZGEP010000149.1:0-4043 GCA_036478815.1 Methylococcales bacterium | reverse complement strand
TTAATAACTTCCCGATGTTGACTTGCCTTTTGATCCCACAGAAGCACTCATAAAATAGTTGCGTAGCCTGCTATGCGCCCATTTTATGAGTGCTTCTGTGAAATCAAAATGCTGCGCCAAACTTCGGTAACTTATTAAATCCTCACTCCTAAGTGGAAAATTACCCAATGACAATATTAATTAACCGCCCAGGCACTATAATCACACGTCGTATTTGCTTGCCTTCAAGAAACCGTTGAATCTGATTATTTTGCGTGGCTACCCGCTCGATTTCTTCTTTGGATGCACTAACTGCAACCTCAATGTTTCCGCGTCGCTTACCATTGACCTGTACCACTAATTCCATGATGTCTTTTTCCAATGCAGTTTCATCAACAGGCGGCCAAGCAACATTAACCACAGCCTCGGAATAACCTAATTGATTCCATAACTCATGGCTCATATGCGGAATAATTGGTGACAACATTAACACGACCAATTCCAGTAGCTCTTGACGCACAGCATTTCCCTGGTGCTGGCTTGCATCCTCTGTACTGCTTTCTAAAAATTTGGATAAGCTGTTCAGTAATTCCATATTAGCAGCAATCACTGTATTAAAGGTGTTTCTGGTGCCAATATCATGAGTGGCTTTATGCAGCGTCTGATGCGCTTTGCGTCTTAAATCACTTTGCTCTGTGGTTAATAATGTTGGATCCAGTTTGGGAATATCCGGACTGGCGTTAACAAAATCTGCAACCTGCTTCCACAAGCGTTTAAGAAATCGAAAAGCACCTTCGACGCCACTTTCCGACCATTCAAGCGATTGCTCTGGAGGTGCAGCAAACATGGTAAACAAACGCACAGTATCGGCACCATAACGCTCGATCAGATGTTGCGGATCAACAGTATTACCTTTGGATTTTGACATTTTAGTGCCATCTTTCAACACCATTCCCTGTGTTAGTAAATTGGTAAATGGCTCGTCATGTTTAATCAAGCCTTCATCGCGTAATAATTTAGTGTAAAAACGTGCATACAACAGATGTAAAATGGCATGCTCAATACCACCAATATATTGATCAACAGGTAACCAAAAGTCGGCGCGTTGATCAAGCATGGTTTGTTGATTATCCGGGCAGGCAAAACGCGCAAAATACCAGGAAGATTCCATAAAAGTATCAAAAGTATCGGTTTCTCGTTTTGCCGCTTGCCCACACTGTGGACAGGCTGTATTAACAAATTGCTGATGCCGTACCAACGGCGAACCTGAACCTGCAAGCTCCACATCTTTGGGTAGTGTGACCGGCAAATCCTGTTCTGGTACTGGCACTGTTCCGCAGCTATCGCAATAAATAATCGGGATTGGTGCCCCCCAATAGCGCTGTCTGGAAACACCCCAGTCACGCAAGCGGAAATTGATGGTTTTTTTACCGCGCCCAGAGTCTTGCAATACTGCGGCAATTGCCTCAAACGCTTGCTCAGAACTCAACTCGTCAAATTGACCAGAATTAATGAGTTGGCCTTTTTCTGTATAAGCGCTCTCAGAACAATCCATTGCTGACCCATCAGCGGGGACTATGACTTGTTCGATGGCAAGACCATATTGCCGGGCAAATTCATAGTCTCTTTGGTCATGGGCCGGAACAGCCATGACAGCGCCAGTGCCATAACCCATCAACACAAAGTTGGCAATCCAGATTGGCACAGACTTGCCACTAATCGGATGAATCGCTGTAAAGCCGGAATCAACTCCCAACTTTTCCATGGTTTCCAAAGTCGCTTCCGATGCTTGCATGACCTTGCAGGTTTGCACAAAAGACGCAATTTCCGGATTAGATTCGGCTGCCAGCGTTGCTAACCCATGCCCAGCTGCAACTGCAACATAAGTCACTCCCATCAAAGTATCTGGACGGGTAGTAAATACAGTGAGTACCTCCGATTGACCTTCAACAACAAAATCCAACTCTATACCTTGTGAGCGGCCAATCCAGTTGCGTTGCATGGTGCGTACTTTTTCTGGCCAGCCATGCAACTGATCCAGGGAGTCCAGTAATTCATCAGCATAATCAGTGATGCGTAAAAACCATTGTGGAATTTCTTTACGTTCTACTGGTGTATCACAACGCCAGCAGCATCCATCGATCACTTGCTCATTGGCTAAAACTGTTTGATCGTTTGGACACCAGTTGACTGCGGAGGTTTTTTTATAAGCAATGCCTTTTTCAAATAGACGCAGAAAAAACCACTGCTCCCAGCGATAATAATCTGGATCACAGGTTGCTAAATCGCGTTTCCAGTCATAACCAAACCCCAGGCGTTTGAGCTGATCGCGCATATAAGTAATATTTTCGTGCGTCCAGTCAGCAGGATGAACACCATTTTGCATGGCTGCATTTTCGGCAGGCAACCCAAACGCGTCCCAACCCATTGGTTGCATCACGTTTTTACCTTGCATGCGTTGATAACGACTGATCACATCACCAATCGTGTAGTTGCGCACATGGCCCATATGTAATTGACCACTGGGATACGGAAACATTGACAGACAGTAATATTTCTCCTTCTCAGAGTCCTCTACTGCCTGAAACGTCTTATTTTGTTCCCAATAACGTTGCGCCTGTTCTTCGATTTGTTGAGGATTGTACTGTTGTTCCATTGAAAGTTATTCTGATTATGTAAGTGATTATCCGAATAGGATACAACACCGTTAATTAAACGAAAAGAAGGACTGGAAATAATCGTTGGATTGTTTGTTAAAATTGAAGATATTTTGGCAAAAAAAATACGTTTTTCTATACGTTGGAACTTTTCAACAAAGATAGATTTACTCAGAGTGATTTAGCATTCTGACGCGTGAATGTTTGTGCCCAGTCAGGCGAAAAGTCGCAGGTATATGCCGTGTGTTTGAGGAATTTTTGACAGTGGTTAGCCTAACAGGATAACACTTAAAATAAAGAGATCGCCCGACTAAAAAATAGCCGGAGGATCTTTTTGAGTGCGCCCAAAAAGAACGCTGATAGTTTTATTCTAGTTGTTGTTAAACCAAGTCTGGAGATTGTTTGGGATTGAAACTCAACATCAATCATCCCAAGCCAGTCAAATGCAGACTTATTGGGCAGGAATATCATTCACAGCCAGAAGTGAGCTGCTTATTCCAAACGGATATTACCAACATGTGTAATTCACTTACCCTTAACGCTAGTATCCATGTCAATGATTTTGTCTATATTCATTGGCATCTCACAAACGCTTTTAGACAAAATATATAGAGCAATGATCATGCCGTCTATGATAATTTCAGTTAATACAGATAATTACACAACAATATCAAATAACTTCGGACTGGCTTAAGGCGTTTTGTAAAAAATAATGACACTCGCAAACCTTACAAACGCGCATGAAATAACTTGAACAATTGACGTAGGCCATTGCTGTCAAATTACTGTTCATATTCAAGGCGTGAAAACAGGCGCATAGTGAGCGATGTAACTGTTTTCGCAACACCGAAGATGGAAAACAGGCGCATAGTGAGCGATGTAACTGTTTTCGCAACACCGAAGATGAGCAAAAAGCCAAGTCAATTGTTCAAGTTATTTCATGCACGTTCCTTACCTGGCTTTCGCTCTGATTCCTGCGTTACCGATAGGCTTTATATACTCTGAGTCTTGAAAACAAAACGAAATCCAGCATAATATGTACAACTATTTTGCTTGACTCCATAGCTCCTCTTTAGGAATGCGCATGGAATCACTTCGACAACTGACACAGGATTATTGTTTGTCTTCAAGGCACAGCAATAGGCGCATAGCGGGCTATGTGACTGTTGCTGCAACACCAAAGACGAACAACAAGACAAGTCAGCTGTCGAAGTTATTTCATGCACGTTTATTAATAATTGCTTGTAAGTACCCGATCATAAATATTTTAACAATTTTACGCAGGATTTTTTTTCATCTTCAAGACGCATCAATAGGCGCATAGTGGGCTATGTAACTGTTTATGCAACGCCGAAGATGATAAAAAAGACAAGTAAAATGTTAAAATATTTATGATCGGGTACTTAA
>JAZGEP010000148.1:0-16754 GCA_036478815.1 Methylococcales bacterium | reverse complement strand
GCCAGTGGAGCATTGGCAGTAATACGAAAAGGGCGATCACTCACTTGATTCCAGGAAGCGGTCTTTAAAGTGTTAATTTGATCTAAAATAGTAACAACAGTAAAGGTAATCATTTCTGTTGCTACTGGACTGTTGTCGGTCACGCTAAACAACACATTCGGAATGAAAAAGGGGACAGATTTATTTTATTAAATAAATCTGTCCCCTTTCTTGTATTATTTGGTTGACCCCTTATTATTTTTTATATGTTATGCCTTATTCTTGAATTGGTGATTCAATCCAAGAATAAGGCGTAACATTGCTTTGATTTATAGACACAGCCAAAATGCTCTTCGCCCACAAGACTAGACATGGATATCTGTTTTTTAGTTTATCCAGACACATCCATGTGTTAGTCGAAGATAAAGTGAGCGTTTCAAGACATAAGCGTTATGCCTAGTTACCTATGGTAATGATCTTTGCATATCAGCAATAATGGCATTTGCCGCCGTAAGTAAAGACGAAACCTCTTGTTCAGAGAATTTATTTTTTGTTATCCCAAGTTCAAGCGTTGAGATATACTGATTAACAGAAGACATTGCTAAATTTAAGTATCTAAAAGCAACAGGGAAGTTGTTCTTCTGAAAATAAATTGAGGCTATTTTATTGTACTGGATTGCCTGTGCAAGTCGAGCATTTGCGGTAATACGAACGGCTCGATCAGGCACTTGATTCCAAGATGCAATCTTTAACGCGGCAATTTGATCAGAAATGGTCATGTCGACAAAAATAGTTATCGTCTGTGTTGTTGTATTGCCCCCGTTAGGCTCTGCTGGTGCACTGTTGTCGTTCACTGTAAACGTCACATCGTAACTGCCCGCTTGGCCAAAATCTGGCACCCAGCTGAAAGTCGCTGTATTATCGCCGTTGTCATTAAACGTTGCTCCTGCAGGTGTATTGCCAATGGTGTAACTCAAGTTATTACCTTCGGGATCGAAAGCATTCATAGTAAACTCAAGTAATTGACCTTCAACGACAGTGGAGTTACCAATCGAGATAAATACCGGTGGACGGTTACCATCACCGACTGTAAAGGTGATGCTTTCCGAATCCGACTGTGCAGGCACACCATTGTCAGTTACGGTAAACAGAACATTCGGGTAGTTGCCTGCCTGATCAAAATTCGGCATCCAACTGAAGGTTGCTGTGCCATCACCATTGTCGTTAAATGCTGCACCTGTAGGTAAATTACTCGCGCTGTAGCTCAAATTATCACCATCGGGATCGCTGCCAGTGAGAATAATTTCAAGTAACTCATCTTCAACTACAACACGGTTACCAATCATGGATAACACCGGTGGTTGGTTCACATCACCGATAGTGATAGTCACATCAATCGTGTCGCTTTGCATTGGCGCCCCGTCGTCTGTGGCAGTGAACATCACCGTATAATTGCCCGCCTGGCCAAAATCTGGTACCCAAGTGAATGTCCCGTTACCATTGCCATTGTCGGTGAACACCGCACCACTGGGTGAATTAGAAACGGTCAGGGTAATTGCGTTACCGTCAGGATCAGTCGCCTGAACATTAAAGCTCAGTTCTACACCTTCACCAGAGTTTTGGCTAGCCAGCGCATCAAACTGTGGCGGACGATTGACGTCGCCCACAGTGATGGAAATGGTTTCCATATCGGCTTGAGCTGGCAGACCATCATCATTGACCGTGAATAGCACATCAGGGAAGTTACCTGCTTGGGTAAACTCAGGTGTCCAGCTAAAGGTAGCCGTGCCATCACCGTTGTTAGTCAATGCTGCTCCTGTGGGTGGATTACCTATTTGAAAGGTCAGTGTATCACCTGTATCAGGGTCACTAGCACTGACAGTAAACTCAAGTAGTTGACCTTCGTCTATCGTTTGATTGCCGATTGGGGCAAGTACTGGTGCGCTGTTGCAAACCCCTAGAGGGTCAGTGACGTTAATCGTTATCGCGGATCGGGTCTGATTTCCATTGACGTCTAATGAGAATATCGTAGCTCCGTCACTCGTTCCAAGATTATTGCAGGTATAAGTTGAAGGACCGGAGATATTTATTTGGCTATGCACTCCGCAGTTGTCGCTTCTGGAAACAAAAGCATTATTACTAATAAAGCTAAGACTGATGCGAAATTCTCCATTGCTGTCCAGAACTATTTCTAGATCCTGAGTGACCACCGTCGGCGGTTCGGTATCGTTGACCGTGACATTAAAGGCACCCTGTGTGATATCGCTGGGCGTAACCCTGGCGAGGACGGTTACTTCTGTTTCCCCAACATCGAAGAAAGAGCCTGACGTGGGCGAGGTGACTACCGTGGGGGTGCCACTGTCATCTGTCGCTGTTACTGAAAAGTCTACGACAGCTCCACACTGACCGGCATCATTGTCTGTCGTAATATCTTCCGGAAGGGTAAGTACCGGAAGGGCGTGTGCCACGTTTATTCCTGCCAGGACGAGCATACTCGCCAGCAAAATATGTCTAGCCAGCCACCGGGTTCCGGTGAGCTGTGATTTTTTTGGATTAAATTGATTCATGGTTTTCTCTCCTCAAGATTTGGATGATTTGGTTTTATTTTATTTTTGTTCATTATTTTTCTAAAATCCACCGAATAAGGCAAACTTTGAGCCTATGGAGCCCTTCTGGTCAACATTCCACAAAAATGCAGAACTTGTGCAAAAGTACTTTTTTGTAAAAATAGAAGGAGATCGTGTCAGGTCTTGAATCTTGAATTCAAAAAGCCTTATTGGAACGATCTCTTCGTGTTGAGTCGAATATTAAAAAAAACCTCAAGATTCAAGCTCTGACAATTTTTTGTTATAATTTCTGTCTTCACTATACCTACCAAAAGTGCAGAAACGGTGCAGATGCCTATTTTTTTTTAAAATGGGTGGGGCTATCGCTTTATACGCAGTGCAAACCGCTACAATAACAACAGAAAACCAAAAACAGTAAGATTCGGCGGACGCCTTGAACCATTGCTAGCGCCAATCCATACGATTGCTCTATGCATTTTACTGGTCAAAACCGCTATTTGAGGCTATTGTTAGTCGATTTTCAATAAAAACAACCGACCATAATCAGACGCTATTTATGACTGAGGAACGTGCATGGAATAACTTGAACAATGATGGCGCAGGATTTTTGTTGCTGACGAAACCATCTCAAGAGGCGCATAGTTGTTATACGCAACGATTGAGATGGTTTAGTCAGGAGCAAAAAGACCAGCCAGAATGTTCAAGTTATTTCATGCACGTTCCTAAACATCGACGACTAATAGCTGGCGCGCACAATAAGCAGTATCTTCGTTAGTCACCATGAACTGGGTAAACACCATTAACGCCGATCTGAAACGTCGTCGATAAAACCATATACCCACCGCTAGTGGATAAACTCGTCTTCCGCTTCAACAGCTAAAGTGGACAATAACTCAGGCTGTATTTCCTCTCTGGCCGGATGCGTGGCGGCATGGATCTAGAAAAAAGGTGTCAGTCATTGCGTTGTGCACTATTAGATGCACAAATCAATGACTGGCACCTTTCGTTGTGAGAACGCGGGATAGATTTCAGACTCATTTCATATTGGACAAGGCTCCTATTTTCCCTTTTATTTGTGCTACACTATGCTGGCATAAAATATAACTCATGGGAATTGTTATGGAACAATTTGATGTTTTTTCCGCTAGAGACCTTCGTAATAGATCGGGAGAACTTTTAAAGGATGCAGAAGACGGCCAAATTTCATTAATTACTAAACATGGTAAACCTGCTATCTTGGCCATTCCTTTCGACAAGATACTTCTCAGTCATGGTGTACACCGGGCAATGGCTTTGCATCTTTTTGAATCGCACCAGCTAACATTGACTCAATCAGCAAAAATAGCGAATTTATCTGCTGAGGCATTCATAGAACTCCTGGGAGAGCTTGGTATCACTGCGGTGGACTATCTACCCGAAGAACTGAACGACGAATTAGCTGTTACCTTGTGACAGGAATTGTTGTTGCGGATACAGGCCCACTGATCGCACTTGCACGAGCTGGATATTTGGATATACTCCCAGCTATGTATCAAGAGATACTCATTCCCCCTGCTGTTCACGATGAATTATGCTTGAGTTCAAACCGTCCTGGCTCAAAACGAATTGCCGAAGCTATAGAACAGGGTTGGTTACATATTCGCAAACTTTCATCAAAAACGGCATCTCTCTCTGAGCTTATTCTAATTCTCGACCTTGGTGAAGCGGAGGCTATTGTATTCGCTGAGGAAGTAAAATGTAGGTTTCTGTTAATTGATGAACGCAAAGGTCGAGCAATTGCGAAACAGAGAGGAGTACCCATCGCAGGGGTAGCAGGTGTTTTGTTGGCAGCGAAAAAACAAGGTTTCGTTGATGAGATTTTACCAATTATTAAGCATCTGGAAAAAGTTGGATATCGTCTGTCTACTGCATTAATAAAGGAAGTTGGGAACCTTTCAGGAGAGTAAGGTGGTTTGACGGAATAAAGTTACCAAGATTGCGCAGGATTTTTGTTTCTGACCTATCTATCTCAAGAGGCGCATAGTCATTCTACGTAACGATTGAGATTGATTGGTCAGGAGCAAAAAGACCAGCAAGGTTGGTAACTTTGTTTCGTCAAACCACCTAATATAAATATTTTGGTTGGTGCAATGAATAACAGGCGTCCGGTTACGCTACGCTAATCGAACCTACCATGTTTATTTCAAAAAAGTGTACTGACCTAGGCTGTCGAAAAAAGCGCTTTTTTCTGATTTTTATTGTCTCGGTTTTTAGATTTGTTTTCGCGAATACTTTTCTTGCAATTTATGTTTAGGCAATTGACAAGGTGATAGTAGCCCATCGCCGGGAATATCAGAATGAAAGGATTCCGACGATCTGGATCAAGCATTAATTAACCCAAAAAGCCCTGGTAGGATGTGGTGAGGTACGAACCGCATCAATCAATGAGGACGTTCTGCATTGAAGGATGGTCGAAAACTTTGTGTTGTCGCGTTTTTGACCAACGCTAACGTAAATCCAAGTGCTTCTATTGATGCGGTTCGTGCCTCACCACATCCTACCAGTGATGCAGACATAATCGAATAATGCGCCACTACACCTATTGAATCCAGAAGGATATGCGTAAGAAACGTAAGATAAAAGCCAAAAACCGGGGAAAATGAAATCTGAATAAAAGGTGTTATTTCGACAGCATAGTACTGACCTCATTTATATAGAGCGGACAGTTTCTTTAGCCCACCGTTGAGATTGGCTGCAGGGCATCACGTTTCATGTCCTGCCCCAGGGTATACTTATACTCTTTCGGAAAATCCCTGGTCACTTCAAAAATCTTCAGCATAAGGCAACTGGCAATAAATATACCCAGATTGCGCAGAATTTTTGTTTCTGACCGAACCATCTCAAAAAGGCGCATAGTCATTCTACGCAACGATTGAGATTGCGTTGGTCAGGAGCAAAAAGACAAGCAAGGTTGGTAACTTTATTTCGTCAAACCACCTTAACAGGTTCCTGTAATGTAATGATGGCTTAATTCTGCTTTGTCACATTAAGGCAACTGGAAGTAAATAACCCACCACCTTACTTGCCTTTTTGTCCGTCTTCGATCTTGTTGCTTCGGTTACATAGCTTGCTATGTGCGCTACGCAACAAGATCGAAGACAAACAAAAATTCTTTGCAATATGGGTGGGTTATTTATTTCCAGTTGCCTAAGAATGTGGGAGTATACAAACTTATTTCGGTAGGGTGTGCTTTACGCACTAATCGGCTTTGGTTTGCCTGTTAGTTATCACAATAGTGGGTACAACCGTACAACGCAGCCTATATGATTTCCTTAGGAACGTGCATGAAATAACTTGAACAATGATGGCGCAGAATTTTTGTTTATCAACAAGGCGCAGCGGCAACAGGCGCATAATCAACTTTGTAACTGTTGCAGCTGCGAAGAAGTCAGATAAAAAGACAAGCCAGAATCACAAGGTATAAAATCACCATTTCTTGACACATTCAGACCACCAACAAGTTTATCGTCATTGAGAAACGGCCCCTTTATATGTATCAGTAGCAGGTAATTTTGAATCAATAGCAGCAAATTCACTACCAGTATATTTAGACGAAATCGTCTTTGCTATCGCACTGATTTTATCCGCGGACTGAATCAATGCTGCTTCATTATTTACTTTGATATCAGCGTCATTAACCACACTGGCTAAAGAACTATAGTCAGCGTTACCTAAAGCTTGAGCAATTTCCTTAACAGCAGCCAACGCCGCTTTTTCCCGACTCACCATCTCCGCAAAATAGGTTTGCTCTTCTGTTGCTTTGGCGATGCCTCGTAGTGAATATTCCAAATCTAAAGCTTTACCGATGATATACATCATTCTCAAACGCTCTACAGGAGAAGCGTCATTACTATCGCTATACCAAACATTATGACGAACCTCGCCCTGACTCCATTGCACTAGCTCAAATGTACTTCCGGCTTTATGACCACCGGTGTTGACCAGTTTCTCATTGGGAACCGTATGACAGCCGTAACAGTTTTGAGCAACGTTGTAAATATTTCCAGGTCGAATCATGCCGCCTTTCTCAGATTCAGCGAATCTTGTCACTTTGTGCTCAGCTGTTTCATCTGCTGCTTTCACACCCTTACCACCATATTCACTGTGTATGTCAATCCAGTTTTTACCGCTACCATGACAAGATTCACATGAAACTCCAGCTACAACCTTGGTTTTTTTGCCTTTAGGTGCCACGGTGTAATGACACGTCAAACAATCACTGCCACTTTTAATGCGTTTGAGACCCATTTTTTTGGCTATTACTTTCGATTCGTCTCTCTTCTGTAATGCTTTAAATGTTTTGTAATGATGCGATGCTTTCCAGGCTCTGACCGAAGATTTATGACAATCCGCACAGGCTTTGGGACCTAATGTATTTTCTACACTTCCCGTTCCTGCAAGGCCAATCGCTGGCAAAACCATAACGCATAGAGCGACACTTAATATTAACAACTGGCTCACAGTAAACTTTCGTCGTTGAGCTCCAGGTTTTCTGATTTTTTTCATCACTAATCTCCCGCAGTTTATTTTATGCATCCAGCTCAAGTGCATCTTTAGTTTTTGCAACACAAGCCAAACACATTCCATCTTCTATATCATCCAATACATCAGGTACTTGGTCATAATAAACCTCACCCGACTTCACAGTGACCTGACAAGATCCGCACTTCCCTTCCTTACAAACATAGTCAATATTGATGCCATTTTCCAAGGCCAAGTCAAGTATTGAGCCATTATCACTCCATGTTAATGATTTGTTACTTCTAGAAAACTTAATTGGTATGCCAACAGCATTACTATCGACTTTCTTTTTACCTTGAGGTACCGATGGCGGCACAAATCTCTCAAAATTAATCGATGTTTCTGGCACGCCCCAAGCCTTTAAATCCACTTCAAGTGCATCCATCATTGGCGGAGGACCACAGAAGTAAAAATCATAATTATTACTGGGGAGCAAGGTTTTTAACAAGTCAATATTAACGCGGGCAGCATGATCAAATTTCTTAGCCACCCTATCTTGCTCAGTGGGACTGCTGTAACAAATCTGGATATGAAAATTCTCATGCGTTTGGCTGAGTTTTTGCAGGTGCTCTTCCATGATATGTTCTTTGCCATTGCGAACCCCCAAAAAGAACCAGACTTCTCGTTTGGAGTTCATGTCATGCAGTGCATTAAGCATACTTAATACTGGAGTAATGCCAACCCCGCCACCGATTAATACTACTGGTCTATGGCTCGATAAATCCAGAGTAAATTGTCCGGATGGAGCTCTGACATCGACAATATCGCCAACGTCTAAATTGTCATGTAAATGAGTCGATAAAATCCCCGATGGTGCATCGGGTTTATCACGCGGAGGTTCGGATTTTTTTACACTGATTCGATAGTAGCTTTTCTCGAAAGGACTATCCGAAAGCGAATAGCAACGCAATACGGCCTTGGGATGACCGGGGATTGCAATTCTGAAAAAAAGATATTGACCAGGCTCAAAAGCAGGGATGGACTTGCCATCATGGGGTATTAAATAAAAGGAGCAGATGCCACTTTCTTTTTCAAATTCCTTTTTGTCAATACTGAATTTACGATACCCAGCCCATGAATTTTTAGTTTTCGCTTTAGCCAGGCTGGTTCGCAAGGTTTCAAACTCGACCTTCTTATCGAGTAGTTCCAGCTTCGAAATGAGAAGTCTGCGTGCTCCAGCGCGTGTTTTTAATGTCGATATCATCAACAGCATGACTTGAAATAATGCAGAAATCACAATCAATGCCCCGAGGCTCTGCATTAAAATTGCCTGTGTCCCTTCATTCACTTGCGCACCCCTTTGTAAAACAATCAATTAATTTTGTGTGATTTCGGAGGCAAACCCAAAAGTTCACAAATTATTATTTTTTATTACACTAAAATTCTGCGAATGTTACGCTTCAATAATGAGCGATAAACACCTCTTTTGCATTAGATTTTGTAGCGAGCAAGGCGTAGAACAACTCTCTATACACTATTGATTAAAAATTCAGAATACTCCAAGAAGCCACTGCAGTACTAACGACGAAAATAATAAAAAATAACAGTCCTTCTAACAAGACTTTCGCGCAAGTGGCTGAATTATATGTGCTTCATCTCTTTTCTCTGATATGACATCAAGTTTTGCTAAATAGTAATACGCTAGATGATCTTTTGCAATACTTGAGCACATCTATGAATATTAACTAGCTTCACAAGATAAACAAATGGCAAGGTTTTGAGCGCATAAGGAAACGCGAATGAATGTTGAATATTCCGTATCAATCTTCAGTGGTGGTAAGGACGGTTTACCACCTTACATTTCTCACCAGCTTCAATGCAGCATTTGGATCAATACAGAGTAAGCTGATTTTACACAATGGAAATGAAAAATTTAAGCCTCAATGGCTGACAAACGGAGTTATACTTAACCGGTCTCTATTGATCAAGGCGGAATAAGTATGGACTGGCAAGAGGTGTGAACATTCCAGCTTAAAAGACTTACCTTTTAAAATTGAACTGGATGAATACGGTTGAATTATTATGTCTCCTGCTAAACGCTATCATTCGGCGTTACAAATTAGAATTGCGATTATTTTCGAACAGTTATTAGAAAATGGTCTTGCACTTTCTAAATGCGCTATTAAAACCAATAAAGGAACTAAAGTCGCAGATGTGGCATGGGTTTCATCTACAGTGTGGGAAAAAATAAAAGATAATGCAGAAGCCTCTATTTCTCCTCAGATATGTGTTGAGATCGTTTCGACCAGTAATACTCAGCAAGAAATGTCAGAAAAAAGTCAGTTATATTTTGAAACTGGGGCCAAAGAAGCTTGGTTATGTAATGAGCAAGGCCAACTAAGTTTTTTTAACTCAGAACATACGTTAATTCATTCTGAATTAGCTCCCCAGTTTCCTGCAAAAATTGATGTGTGATTGATCGGGTAGATAATAGTTGTTAACTTTGTCCCTAAGGTCTTCGTCCACTACGAGATACTGTTGCTTGGCCTTCGTTAAATGTGACAAAGTAGAATTAACAAGAGCGGGAATCTACAAGTAGAGAACACCCGCTACTGTGTTTCTCGGAGGTTATAACATGCCGAACGGGTCAATATTAATGCATAAAAGGAGGCCTATGTTTTGAAACAAGCGGATAGCAAACACCACAGATGCATTAGTAGCTCAACCAGTTTCGGCCACAGTCAATCGATGCGTCTACAGACCACTGCGCGCCTGACTTTTTCTGTTTTATTGATAACAGGCGGGTTATTTAGCCTGCATGTTCGACAGGCGCATGCCGAAGTCATTACCGATGGAACGGTGGGTGCAGCCCAAAACCTTGGTGGGCCCAATTTCGTCATTCCGCAAACGCTGGGTAGTATTCGGGGAACCAATCTGTTCCATAGCTTCCAGAATTTTAATATTGCCAACACTGAATCAGCCACGTTTACCGGTGCTAATTCCCTTCAGAACGTCATCAGCAGGGTAACCGGTGGTCAATCTTCCAGCATCAACGGTTTGCTGCGTTCTCAGGTTGGTCAGGCTGCATTCTACTTTATCAATCCTGCCGGTGTTGTGTTTGGTGCCGATGCAGTAGTCGATGTACCCGGTGATTTCCATGTCAGTACCGCGAGCGAACTTCGCTTTAGCGATGGCGCCATGTTCAACGCGACGCAGCAGGGTGTGAGCGCATTGAGCATGGCCAATCCTGCCGAATTCGGCTTTCTTAGCGATCAAAGTAGCGCGATTCGCGTTGAACAAAGCAATCTAATGTTTGCGTCGGGTACCACAACATCGTTAAGTGGAGGGCAAATCGTCATTGATAGTGGTGTTTTGGTTAACGAAGGTGGCGAAATTCGGCTGGCGGCTGTGGGATTGGGTGATACAACACTGCCAATCACAGGAGAGTCTAATGCCAATGATCTTGGTAGCTTGATGATTGAAAATTCGGAAATAAGCGTAGACGGAAATGGCGCTGGACGAATTGCCATTACCTCAGGTATCACAACAATAACCAACAGCGCATTGTTTGCTAATAATACAGGTGCCAACACTGCTGATGCGTTTACTGGAATCGCTATCAATGTTCGTTCATTGGAGTTGGATAATTCTACCGTAGCCAGTAGTGCGTTTAGTGATGGGAATGCGGGTAATGTTAATATCTCAGCAGCAGAGATTGCCATCCTAAACGGAACCAGAATTAACAGTAGTACGATCGCCTCCGGCGACGCTGGCAGAATTAATATTGATGTTGAAGACTTGACCATTGATCGCTTATCCAGCACCAACGTAACCGCAATAACCAGTAATGTTGAGGCAAATGCAAATGGTAATGCGGGAATGATCAAGGTTCAGGCTCATAATTTGACTATAGATGGGCGATCTAACGATGATGGCCAATCAAGTGGGTTTATCACTGGCATAATCAGTAATGCCAATACCAATTCGTCAGGGAATGCAGGCACTGTCGATATTATGGTGACAGACAAATTGGAAATTGTTAGCGAAGGACAAATCAGCAGTAGTATCTTCGAAGGCGCTTTGGGGAATGCCGGCGCTGTCGTAGTCCGATCTGGTGACGTAATCATTGATCGACAATCAGGTGCTTCTGGTACCGGCATATTCAGTAATGCGAATCCAAATTCGATTGGCAATGCCGGCAATATTGCTGTTCAGGCTCGTAGCCTGACGATTGATGGGCGATCTATTGATTTTGCGACTGGCATATTCAGTAATGCGCGCAGGGACTCTTCGGGGGATGCTGGAAACATCGACGTTGAGGTGACAGAATCCCTGAATATAGTTCGTTCTGGACAAATCAGTAGCAGTCTATCTGAAACGACTTCAGGCGATGCCGGTGCAATCACCGTTCAGGCCCGGAATCTAACCATAGACGGTCAATCTAACGAAGACGGTCAGTCGAGTGGATTAGTGACAGGAATAGTCAGTAATGCCAATGCGAACTCGTCAGGGAATGCAGGTATAGTTGACGTCATGGTAACTGATACGTTGGAGATTGTTAGTGAAGGGCAAATCAGCAGCAGTATTTTCGAGAACGCATTGGGGAACGCCGGCACTGTCACAGTCCGAGCTGGTGATGTGATCATTGATCGACAATCAGGTACTTCTGGTACCGGTATATTCACTAATGCGAATCCAAATTCGATCGGTAATGCAGGCAATATCACCGTTCAGGCCCATAACCTGAGTATTGACGGGCAATCTATTGATTTTGCGACTGGTATATTTAGTAATGCGCGCAGGGACTCTTCGGGGAATGCTGGAAACATCGATATTGAGGTGGCAGAATCTCTGAATATTGTTCGTTCTGGACAAATTAGTAGCAATATTTTCGAGGGTACCTTGGGAAATGCCGGCAACGTGAATGTTGATTCCGGTAGCCTAACCATTGACGGACAAATCGGTGATTTCGCAACTGGCATACTTAGTGAAGCGCGTTCAGGTTCCTCAGGTGAAGCCGGTAGCGTTGTTGTTAAATCAAGGGAGTCAGCAAATATCCTTAATGGTGGACGAATTAGCAGTACTACGTTCGCCACAGGCGATGCCGGTACGGTGAACGTTCAGTCAGGCAGTCTGATGATCGATAGACAGGCCAACGATTTCCTGACGGGCATATTCAGTGATGCGGCTCCAAATTCCTCAGGTAATGCCGGTAGCGTGGTTGTTGCTGCAACAGAGACAGCAAGTATTCTAAATGGTGGTCAAATCAGCAGTAATACATTCGCCACGGGCAATGCTGGTTCCGTGAACATTCAGGCCGATACGCTGACTATTGATCCGCAAACCAGTGGTTTCCTGACGGGTATATTCAGTAATGCCAATATCAATTCGTCAGGCGATGCAGGGAGTATCAATCTGGAGGTCACCGACACTCTTAATGTCTTTCGTTCTGGATTAATTAGTACTAGTACACTATCCACCGGAGAAGCAGGGAGTATTACTATTCACGCTGGTCAAGTGGTTATGGATGGTCGGAATAATAATTCTCCAGTTGGAATTTTAAGCGTCGCATCACCTGATTCCTTGGGACAAGCTGGCAATATCACTTTGGATGTTGGGTCGCTCTTTATCGAAAATGGCGTGATCAGTATTTCGTCTTTACCAATCGTCGATCCTGATATTTTGGTATCGATTAAACCGACTGAAATCAAGATTTCAGCGAACGATATCACGTTGATGAATACCTTCGCTGAATCAGCAAGTTTTGGTAATGTTATTGGCACTACAAGCTTCGGCAATGTTCCGGCGGGTTCAATCAATATTCAAGCAAACAATCGTTTGTTTCTAGATTCATTCGGTATTAACACCGTTACTATCAACGCCGATGGTGGTGATATTTCTCTGTCCGGTGGATCTGCAATCTTCCAGGATAGTCAAATAACCACTTCAGTATTGGATCAAGGTGATGGTGGAGATATTGCGCTGGATTTCAAAAATCTGGTGCTCGATACTGGTTTTATTCAAGCAAACACGGCTGGTTCCGGTTCCCAGGGAGGCGATATTACCATCAATGTCGACGCTTTGACCGCCAGCGGTAATGTATTGTTGTCCGGTGGTAATCGGCGATTCGCCTTCGAAGCAGGATCCGAAAATAATGTTATTCAGGCGGTGGCTCCTGATGGCGTCAACGGTGCCATCGACATCAGCTCACCAGAACTTAATATCAAAGGTGATTTAGCCGGTCTTACCTCAGATTTAACCGACGTCGATACTCTGGTGCGGGATCCGTGTTCCATAGCGGGAACGCAACAAAGCGTTTTGGTAACCGGCCGCAGGGGAGGGCTCCCTGAAACCGCACAAGACGCTTTGGTAGTGCCTTTGGATCTAGAACGCCTACAACGAATTATGGCTGATCCGGGTGTTTTTAGAGAAGACATCGCGTTCAATCAATCCAGCGTTGTTCAGGGTGGCGAAGCTAAAAGTTTGGGGTTGGTATTTACCGCCGCAGAAATCGGTTGTTGAGGATGTTAATTGATGCGACTAATCTACGGTTTTATCCTGCTTAAACGCGCATGAAATAACTTGAACAATTGACGTAGGATTTTTACTCATATTCAAGGCGCGAAAACAGGCGCATAGTGAGCTATGTAACTATTTTCGCAACACCGAAGATGATTAAAAAGACAAGTCAATTGTTCAAGTTATTTCATGCACGTTCCTGTCATAACTTCTACTTTAGTTAGATCGCAAATGAAGAGTACGTTGTACGCCCCATTTAGGAAAAACAACGCATCTATTTGAGGTTCTATTCTGTGTGTTTGCCGACAAATGTAACATAGTAGAATTAACCGATCCGAGTATTAAACTCAATCTGGATTACATGGGAGAACAACATGTCACACTATAAAGAGGCATTACAGTATTTATTACTGGTCTGTCTGTTCTGTATCACGGTAGTCACCCACGCCAACCTGTCTGAAACAGCCGGTCTTAGTCAACAACTTAATTCCGGTGAGCATCCTGACGGTCTATCGACAAGTGATTGGGGTAGCATTCAGACGCAGATCATGGCTGGCAAGTACAAAGCTTATCCGGGTAACAACGGCAGCTATCATTCATCTAATCCTGCGCATGGCTGGCAAATTCGATATGCTGTGGATGGCACCACAATGCTCAGCCCACGTGATCACGACACCACTACCTATCATTTGGGTTTGAAACTCAGCGCCATTGGCTATGGCACCTTGAAATCTCTAGATCATCCACAACAAATCAGCAGTCACGACAACACGCTTGACTATCACTGGAATGACATTCTGACAGAGCGCTGGGTCAACAGTAAGACGGATTTGGAACAATGGTTTTTTCTGAACCAGCGCCCCCAAGGATTAGTTAGTAGACAGCCGCTGACTCTGCAACTGTCACTCGACAGTGATCTCAATGCCATCCTAGAAGGTAACAACATCCGTTTTGTCAATTTGTCTGGTAGTGTCACCATCACCTACAACAAACTCAAGGTCTGGGATATCACTGGACGCCAATTGCCAGCGCAGATGCAGCTTGTAGGACAACAATTGAATCTGATAATCGACGACAGTGCTGCACGCTACCCACTCATCATTGACCCCAGCTTACAACAACAAGCCTATCTCAAAGCTTCAAATACCGATGCGGGTGACTCTTTTGGTTTTTCTGTCGCCATCGCAGGCGATACCGTGGTAATCGGCGCAGATGGCGAGGCTAGCAATGCCACTGGAATCGATGGTGATCAAAGTGATAATTCAGCAATTGATGCAGGGGCAGCCTATGTGTTCACCCGCACTGGCAACAACTGGAGCCAGCAAGCCTATCTTAAAGCCTCAAACACCGAGGAGTTTGACGGTTTTGGCTTTTCTGTCGCCATTGCAGGCGATACCGTGGTAATCGGCGCAGATGGCGAGGCTAGCAATGCTACTGGAATCGATGGTGATCAAAGTGATAATTCAGCAATTGATGCCGGGGCGGCCTATGTGTTCACCCGCAGTGGCAATAGCTGGAGCCAGCAAGCCTATCTCAAAGCCTCAAATACCGATGCGGATGACTCTTTTGGCTTTTCTGTCGCCATCGCGGACGATACGGTGGTAGTTGGTACAGATGGTGAGGCTAGCAATGCCACTGGAGTCGATGGTGATCAAAGTAATAATTCAGCTGATTCTGCTGGGGCGGCTTATGTGTTCACCCGCAGTGGCAGCAGCTGGAACCAACAAGCCTATCTTAAAGCCTCAAATACTGATGCGGAAGACCTTTTTGGTAATTCTGTCGCCATCACCGGCGATACCGTGGTAATTGGCGCAGATGGTGAGGCCAGCAATGCCACTGGAATCGATGGTGATCAAAGTGATAATTCAACAGTTAATGCTGGGGCGGCCTATGTATTCACACGCACTGGCAACAGCTGGAACCAGCAAGCCTATCTTAAAGCCTCAAATACCGGGAAGAATGACAGTTTTGGCTTTCCTGTCGCTATAGCAGCTAATACAGTGGTCGTTGGCGCTGGGAGTGAGGCGAGTATTGCCTCTGGAGTTAATGGTGATCAAAGTGATAATTCAGCAGTTAATGCCGGAGCGGCTTATGTGTTCAGTCGCAGTGACAACAATTGGAGTCAGCAAGCCTACCTGAAAGCCTCAAATACTGATGCGCAAGATATTTTTGGCGACTCTATCGCCATTACAGGTGATACCGTGGTCGTTGGCGCAAATGGTGAAGATAGTAATGCCACTGGAGTCGATGGTGATCAAAGTGATAATTCAGCTGATTCTGCTGGGGCGGCTTATGTGTTCACCCGCAGTGGTAGCAGCTGGAACCAACAAGCCTATCTCAAAGCCTCAAATACCATTGCAGGAGACTTTTTTGGCGATTCCGTCGCCATCACCGGCAATACCGTGGTAGTCGGTGCAGATGGTGAGAATGGCAATGCCACTGCCACTGGAGTTAATGGTAATCAAAGAGATAATTCAGCAGTTGGTGCCGGGGCGGCTTATGTATTTAATATGGCGACCTCATCTGGCGACTGTACTTTAGATGCTGATGGCAATGCCAGCGCTGATGCCTTAACAGATGGATTATTATTTATTCGGTATATGTTTGAAATCCGCAATCAAAGCTTGATTGAGGATGCTGTCGCAAGTGATTGTAGTCAATGTTCATCTGCTGAACTTGAACCCATTTTGGAACAATGTGGCACTACAGGCACATCTGATATCGACGGTAATGGAAGCGTCGACGCCCTAACCGATGGATTGTTAATTATTCGCTACTTATTTGGTATTCGTGGGGATGCTCTGATTGATCGTACTGTTGCAGATGATTGCAGCCGCTGCACAGTGCTTGAGATTGAAACATACCTTCAAGGATTGGTTCCGTAAGATCTGGTAACGAATGAATAATTTGGACTAGCCCGCATTTCTCACCAGTTGGTGAGATGCTTGTGTAGCTATTTGGGTTCACAAGGAATTTTATGAAGGAGTGAAATAGCAGCGTGTATTTCCGACTGAAAAAAATTTCTTGTGGATTCAAAAAGGTAGCGAGAACTCATCAGACTGGTGAGATATGCGGGCTAGTACTCCGTCAATTTTGTAGTGACGTGTAATTTTCTTAAAAGCCCTTTCCTGCTGGAGAAGGTTGGCGGTGTGGAACCAAACCCCACACTATATGATTGTATTATTTTGG
>JAZGEP010000147.1:0-9022 GCA_036478815.1 Methylococcales bacterium | reverse complement strand
CCATTTCATGTCCGTGCCATAGCATTGAGGGCAATTTGGCCGGTAGTAAATCTGCACCCAACAAATACAAAGCCATCCAGATCAGCATGGAAACGACTGCAAACAGTCCTGCTAGAAGAAAGAATGGACGAAATCCAAGGTTGAATAAAGAAAATGGTTTTGGGAGTGGATTATCATCAAGCGTTAACATGTTTTGTCCGGTATTTATCAGGTTTCAACAATAAAGAATATTAATTATACCCCTTTAAGAATTGCTTCTGCCCCGTCATATAAAGTCATAGATTATACTGCGTTGCTAAAGGTATCGCATGTATGTTTATTATTTTGTGACTTGCATCACATGTAATGTATTTACAACTCACATGTAAGCATGTAAAGTAAACACATGATTAAAAAAACATCAGCACATTACCAACGAGAATTCCGACGTCGTTTACGTGAGCAGGGCTTGGTCAAAAAGGAAATCTGGATTCAGCCAGAGCATGCTTTAAAGCTCAATACAATCGAACACACATTACGTGAAGCTGACTCTACTGTTGATGCACAACTTATAAACGCAATGACAAAGTCCAGTACTCTCTGGACAACAATTACCTTGTTTGATGAGCTACAGCAAGCTGTTATCTTTAGCAGTCATCAAGCATCGATTGAACTGATGGACGGTATTGATCCAGTTTTACAGATCGTCATGCATGAGTATGGCGATCTGCCAATATTTTTGTCGGTATATGGCGAGCAAATTATTGTGGAATCTGTGTTGTGGTCAACGTCAGATGTAAACAATCTGGCTGAATTCAATGAAGTGGTTTTACGCACCCACAAGTATTTTCCACTCTCAACCATTAGCCTGGATAAGCGTATCGACGGTGTTGATTACTACCACATGTTTGGTGCGCTTAGTTCGGCATCAAGTTTGTCGAACATTGTGATTGAAATAGAAGTGTTAGCCAGTAACGTCATTAAAGTGACAGAAGCCTATAGCGACTATCTGGCAACAACCAATAAGAAACAAGGAGACATAAAATGAATGTATGGTCAAAACTAATGACAGCGTTACGCGGCGGTACAAATGAACTTGGCGAATCGATTATTGACACCCAGGCACTGCGTATTCTAGATCAGGAAGTACGTGATGCTGCTGAAGAGCTAAAAAATTCCAAGGATAGTCTGGCTGAACTAATGGCAAGACAAAAAGTTGCTGAACAAAAATGTACTACGCTTAACAATAAGATTGCAGAATATGAGGATTATACTGTCCAAGCATTGCAAAGTAACGATGAAGCACTCGCTCAAGAGCTGGCTGAAAAAATTGCAGATCTGGAAGTTCAACATAAAACAGAACAGGACGCCCACAAAGGCTATGGTGGAAGTGTTGATAATTTACGTAATGCGATTAAACAAGCAGAAAGCAACATCAAACGCCTGAAACATCAGGTGGATACTGTTAGAGCAACTGAAAATGTACAACGTGCTCAAGCAGCAGTTGCACAACGCCACAGTGGTTCCAATTCCAAATTAAGAACCGCGATGGATTCTTTGGAACGTATCAAGGAAAAACAAGAATTAAAAGCAGCACAATTTACTGCTGCGCAGGAATTAGCCGAAGATACATCGGAAAGCTCGTTGCATAGTCGACTTGAAGAAGCGGGGATTATTCCCAATGGTCAGCGTAGTGAAGCTGTGCTTGCTCGTATAAAAAATAAACTAACGCTTCAGATAGGTTCTGACAGTTAGATAATCAACAGATATATTCTGGCATCATCTTGGATCTCTTACTATAGAGCGAAGGTATTGAACCTTCACTTTTTTTAAAATTCGGGATGATTTTTCAACCAGCTTCAGTACTTGGATGGTAATCTCTTATGTATCAATCTTTTGGTAAGACCAAAAGCTGGCAACGGATATTGCTACCATCAATTATATTGATTGGCTTGTTTAGTTTACCAGCAACTGTATGGTTGATTAGCCATCTTCTCACAAACATCAACATTGAAAACCTATTGGTGACTATGCTATTTATTTTCGCTGCAGTGTATTTTCCTATAAAGCATGTCAGTGATTTATATACCTTTCCATTCATTGAAATAGATGACAATTTCATGGTGCTAACGCAGTCATTCCAAAGCAGAAGCGTTTATACACTTAACCAAATCACATCTGTAAAAGCATTTATGAAATCGGTTTTCTTTGTGCACAATGGCTTTCCTGTCTTGATCAATGTCCATACATTGACTGATAGAGAACGTAAACATTTGCTGGATGTAATTGAAGCATCCGGCAGTAGCAGCCAACATCACAATGTTGATACAGTTTGCTGAATTTTAAGCATGAAGAAGAAAAGGTGTGCTCGGATTAATTGAATAATCCAGAACATCTATTATTCGTTTATTCAATCAATACTGGAGAACAAACAATGTTTGCCATTCTACTCAGTAAAGGCATGAATCCTTTTTATCAAAATATCGCCTCATTTCCGACGGCTATATTTACCTTTGTACTGGCAATCTGTGTTCTGTACTGGTTGTTTGCTGTGCTTGGTGTTGTTGATATCGACGTGTTAGATATTGACGGTGTGGATATCGATGGTGCCGAGGCAGATTTTAGTACTGGCAGTGAAGCGAGTACTGCCAACGCATTGGCAGGTGTAATGCTTAAATTTGGATTACATGGTGTCCCAGTCACCATTATCCTCTCGTTCTTGTCGTTGTTTGGTTGGTTAGTTAGTTATTACGGTGTACATTTTCTCTCTGCTCTTATTCCATCAGGCATGTTTCGTTTCCTGTTTGGATTGTTGATATTGATTGGTGCATTCTGGATCGCCGTATTAATCACCGCTATTATTATCAAATTACTCAGACCACTGTTCCAGAAAGTAGAGCAACAAACCATTAAGCGTGTACTTGGTCAAACGGCCGTGGTACGCACCTCAAAAGTTACTGATTCTTTTGGTGAAGCCATTCTCAATGATGGTGGAGCTGGTTTAATTCTTAAAGTCAGAACCAGCAATAATCAGGTATTTGCTAAAGGCGATAAGGTCGTGTTGCTCGAATACCTGGAAGCGACTAACGTTTACAGGGTCATTTCAGAACAAGAATTCAACGCATAACCCAAAAGCAACTATATTTAATTAAACCTTAGTTTTACGTCTACTTTGTCAAATGACTATGTAGGGTGTGTTCTACGCACCATTGGGACAAAACAACGCTGACTGGTGCGTAAAACACACCCTACAGTAAATGCTTTTGTGTCGTCTACATTAAATGTGACAAAGTAAATTTATTAGTCGCTATTCATCACTCACTCTTTAATCTGTCGAAATTTAAGCAACGCAGAAAAATAGTGATGCGCTAAATAGTTACCTATCTCAATTGATTACACATTGGAGTAACAGCCATGGCTGACTTATCCGTATTAATGCCGATTATTACCGGCATCGGTATCTTTTTTGTAGTGCTGATGGGCATTGCCGTTTTATTCAAGGCGTTCTATATCAAAGTAGAGCAGGGAACTGCACTGATAGTGAATGATATGAGCTCAAAACCGAAAGTGCATTTTACTGGTGCTCTGGTTTATCCGATCATCTACAAAAAAGAGTTCATGCGTATCTCGCTGATTACTCTGGAAGTGGATCGGCGTGGAAAAGATGGTTTGATATGCGAAGACAATATGCGAGCAGACATCAGTGTCGCATTTTATTTACGCGTCAATGAAACCACAGAAGATGTGTTGAAAGTTGCAAAATCAATTGGAGCTGATCGTGCCTCGGATCGCGATGCGGTTGATCAGTTGTTTTCAGCCAAGTTTTCGGAAGCCTTGAAAACGGTTGGTAAAAAATTCCAGTTTATCCAGTTGTTTGAAAACAGACAGGAATTTCGCGAGAAAATTATTGAAGTCATCGGTGATGATTTAAATGGTTATGTACTGGAAGATGTCGCTATTGATTATCTGGAACAAACCCCGAAGGCATCGCTGGATCCAACCAATATTCTCGATGCAGAAGGCATCAGGAAAATCACAGAATTAACTGCAATTCAAAATGTCAGCACCAATAATTTTGAGCGCGATGAAGAGCTAGCGATAAAGAAAAAGAATGTAGAAACAGTTGAGGCGATGCTTGAGTTACAACGTCAACAAGCCGATGCTGAAGCCAAGCAACAGCGTGAAGTGCTGTCGATTCAAGCACGTGAAGAAGCTGAAACCAAAAAGATTCAGGAAGAAGAACGCAAAAAAGCGGATTCAACCACAATTCAGGTGGAGCAGGATTTGGCTGTGCAAACCGAAAATCAGAAGCGCGAAATTGAAGTTGCCGAACAAAATCGTCAACGTGCAGTTGCCATAGAAGAAGAAAAAGTAATCCGCGCCAGAGATCTGGAAATTGTCGCACGTAAACGTGAAGTCGAACTACAAACTATCGAAGCTGAAAAAGCCATCGAAGCCGAGAAAAAAGAAATCGCCCATATCATTCAACAACGTGTCGTGGTGGATAAAGCAGTCGCGATCGAAGAAGAAAAAATCAACGAAGTACGCGAAGTCTCAGAAGCAGACCGCCTCAAGCAAATACAAGTATTAGGTGCCGAAGCCGAAGCCGAAGAGCAAAAAATCAAACACGTCAAAGCCGCAGAAGCAAACGAACAGGCCGCACACCACAAGGCAACAGAAATAACCACCATCGCCCAAGCCGATCTGGATGCAGCCGCACGCGAAGCCGACGCCAAGAAAAAACTCGCAGAAGGCACACAAGCAGAACAAGCAGCTCCTGGTTTAGCAGAAGCGAAAATTCAGGAAGCCAAAGCCGATTCCCTGGAAAAAGAAGGACTGGCAGAAGCCAGAATTATCGCCGCCAAAGGAGAAGCGCAAGCCAAAGCCCAAAAAGAAGTGGGCATGGTCAACGCAGAAGTCACCCGCGAACAATTCAAAGCAGAAGCCGATGGACTGGTCGAGAAATTCTCAGCCATGGGAACCATGAGTGACCAGGCCAGAGACCACGAAGAATTTCGCATGAGCCTGGAAACAGCGTTTAAAGAAGCCATTGCTTCACTCGATGCAGGGAAAGAAATCGCCCGTGAAAATGCCGAAGTCTTGGCAACTGCATTGAAAGAAGCCAAAATCGATATCGTTGGTGGCGAAGAGCATTTCTTTGATACGTTTGCTAAATCGTTATCGCTGGGTAAAGCGATTGACGGGGTATCTACCAAGAGTAATGTTGTTGCTGAGTTGTTGGAGAAGGTGTTGGATAAGTCTGGGGAGAAAGACGATTCATAATCCATCAATATTCATATGCGAAATGGTCAGTAAGGCGTAAGAAATAGCAATGAGTATTTAAACTTCAGATTTTTATGAAAATCTATCTAGACAATTGTTGTTTCAACAGGCCATTTGATGATCAGTCTCAACCCAGAATATTGCTGGAATCAGAGGCTAAATTGAAAATACAAGAGAACATTCGATCAGGCGTATACAAGCTAGTTTGGTCATATATGCTGGATTACGAAAATAGTAAAAATCCATTTCTTGAAAGAAGAGAACAGATTTTGAAATGGCAGAGTTATTCTGAAGATGATATCGAAGAAGACGAGCATATCTTAAAGACAGCAGCTATTATGCGGTTGCATGGAATCAGAAAATTAGATGCACTCCACTTGGCATGTGCCATCCAAGCGAAAGCTGATTTCTTTTTAACCACAGATGATGGCATACTCAAGAAAGCTGGAAAAATCGACAATATTCAAATCACTGACCCAGTTGGGTTTGTAAAAGAGGCATCATTATGATTTCTGATACGGAAATAAAAGTAAAGGGAGTGCAAATCCTGGCTGAATATCTAGGTGATGTTGAGATGGAGCGGTTTATTGCATTGATTCAACGAGAACCATTCGACTATACCAAATGGCATCAACAACTTGATGATGAAATGAGTATTGAGGAAATAAGTCGTAGTGCAATGTCATTGAGAAATAAGAAAACATAAGCAATCCAGGAGAAAATACGTTGTACGTAATGCCGATGTGCTTTTTTCGATAAAGCATGATGAGTGTAAGATATTGAGTAGAACTAACCTTGCCCCAACATATTGCACCTTTAGCTGATGGACGTTTAGAGAGACTTCATGCATCTGGTTAAACGGACAGGCGATCATGAACAATAAGGACAATTTATGATTCGAGCTGAATATCTTCGCTTTTTACAAACGCTCAGTAACGATGCTACGCCCGAGGGTATTCGCAAAATTGCTAAATTGGTGCTCCAGAATATAGATGATCTTGTTTCCCTGACAACTCACCAAGGACAACGAGTAAAAAAAATGGTTTCATTGGCACAAGCCGAATGGAACACGGTAAGTGTGGAAATTCAGCTATTACCTGAAGTCGAAGTTGAGCAGTTACCAACAATCAAGAAACTGAAAAGTATGTCTGTTGGCCCATTCCGTGGTTTTGCAAAGCAAGAGAATTTTGATCTTGCTAGTCAGTTGGTGCTCATATACGGTCCCAATGGTACAGGAAAATCAAGCTTTTGTGAGGCGCTGGAATATGGCTTGCTTGGTAAAGTCAATGAAGCTGAAAGCAAACGGTTTCGTGATCAACAAGAATACTTGAAAAACGCCCGCGTTGAGAAATTCAGCTCGCCGATACTTATTGCTGAAATTGAGCAGGGTCATGAATCACTTGTTGAATCCAACGAGGCGCTATACCGATTTTGTTTTGTCGAGAAGAGCCGAATTGATAGTTTTTCCCGCATTGCTGCACAGGCACCCGCTAAGCAGACCGAACTAATTTCAACCTTATTTGGTCTTGAGTCTTTCGCGGAATTTGTGCGCAATTTTACATCTGAGATTGATAGTAGATACATCGATTTAGATGGTGTTAAAGCAACGTCACTTTTGCAAAAGCGCCAAGGGCTGGCTGGAGCCAAACAGCAGATAGAAACCAATACAACAGAATTACAGTCAATACATGCAGAAGAGCAAAAGCTAACTAACCAATTCCGAGAAGGTATTGCATTTAGCCAGATGGTACTTGAATTAAATGGTGATAAGAAAGCTCAGGGAAAGATTCAACAGCTTGAATCTGAGTTACAACAACCCATGGCATCCAAGAACAACTTAACTAGTGCTGCGTTAGAAGCGTTGCGTAATTCAATTGCTGCTAGCGTGGCAGATTTAACTACCAAGCAGCAGAAGCTAGCGGTTGCCAGTCAACAGGTATCGTATAAACAATTATACGAAGCAGTATCTCAAGTGCAGCAAAGCAGCCTTGGGCAATGTCCAGCTTGCAAAACACAACTCAATCAAGTTGTTGTTAATCCCTATACCCATGCAAATGAAGAGCTGCAAAAGCTGCAACATTTGTCGGTACTACAACAGGCTGCAAAACAACTTGAGCAAAATATACAACAATCGCTAATTAATCTTTCACAAATATTAAGTACTTGCTTAAGATACTACCCCCTGAATAACCCTCTTAATACTTACCAAGTAGTCAATACCACACAGTCCAATCTCACATGGTGGAACTCGTTGCTTCAAGCATTGCCTGATGGATTTACCCCTTGGCAACATATAGCATCACAGGTAAAGCAATTAGAAAAAGTTGACAATACAATTGATCAAACGGTACGAATACGTGCTATAAAACAGACAGAAATTGATCTGTTGCGGGAGTTTTTGCGTCAGGTCACTGTGCTTCAAACTCGAAGAATAACAGCCGACAAAGCGATAGTAGATGCTCAGAAATTAATCAACAATTTCTATACAGAAAATGCGCAGCTTATTGCTGGTGTCGAAGAAGAAAAAGCAGTCGTCCTCAGAAATCAAGCAATTACAAATTCATATGTGGGCTTTATCAATAAATTGAATACCTACAATAACAACCTTCCGGCTCAGCTGGTTGCTGACCTTGGTGAGATTGTAGTTACTCTTTACAACGCCTTTAACCGAAATGATCTTCCTAGTGAGTTGCTGAGCAGTGTCAAACTACCTTTGGTACAGAATCAACCTTTGGACATAGCGTTTCAGAACAATCCAGAAAGGTATCATGATGCACTACACATACTTAGCGAAGGGCATATTCGCTGCATTGGTCTAGCGGTGTTGCTGGCCAAGAATATCAAAGAGAAATGCCCTTTATTAATATTCGATGACCCAGTAAATGCAATAGACGACGATCATCGCGAGTCAATCAGAAAAACAATCTTCGAAGATCATTATTTTAATGAGAAGCAGATAATTCTCACCTGTCATGGCGAGGAGTTTTTTAAGGATATTCATAATTTACTACCTGCTCAACGAGCCAGACAAACACAGTCATTTGCATTTTTACCTCGTCTTGACGATGCGCACATACGAATTGATTTCAACTGTACGCCCCGTAACTACATCCTCGCTGCTCGTGAACATTTTGACCGCAACGAAATAAGAGAATCTCTTGGAAAGTCTCGTCAAGCACTGGAGTCGTTGACCAGAGGAAAAGTCTGGAAATATGTAAGCAGACATGGCGATGGTAATTTGAGCTTGAAACTACGTTCTTCTTCATCGCCAATAGAGCTTCGAAACCTTACAGAACAATTGAAAAGCAAGATTGCTAAAGGAGATTTTAGTGATCCAAATAAAAATATTGTTTTTGATCCAATTGATACCTTGCTCGGCTTAAATGGTGACTCTCGTGAGTGGCGCTATCTAAACAAAGGAACACATGAAGAGAGTGACCGAGCTGAATTCGATAGGCAAGCTGTTCAGAGTATAGTATCCACTTTAGAGCAACTAGATACAGCTTTAAATTAACGACAATACAAACCATGAATATATCAACGTCCACTTTCGGTCGGAAAATCACAGCCTGGATCAGAGTTGAACCAACTTGAAAAACCTATTTGAATCAATTCCACATAACCTGGAGCCCGCGTAGATACTCTGTTTAAGGTCAAGTTACATTGTAGGTTTTTTTTGACTATCCCGTAGATTCTGGAATTGCATAGAATCGAGTGTTATCGAAAGGCTTGTCATGTTTCAACATGCCATGAATCGCAT
>JAZGEP010000146.1:0-4504 GCA_036478815.1 Methylococcales bacterium | reverse complement strand
AGGTGGTTTGACGAAACAAAGTGACCAACCTTGCTGGTCTTTTTGCTCCTGACCAACGCAATCTCAATCGTTACGTAGAATGACTATGCGCCTCTTGAGAGAGTTCGGTCAGAAACAAAAATCCTGCGCAATCTTGGTAACTTTATTCCATCAAACCACCTAACCACTCAGCTTGCCCACTCTTTTGCCCAGTGGCTGCGTTGAAAGTCCTCATTTACACCTGTAAACTGTGGACTTTCGCCTTGCTCTTGTGCATGAGAGGGCAGGCTGAATTACTCCGAAAGTTGTAATTTATTCTACAGATTAATGGCTTGTACTCTATGTGTGCGAGTGCATTCAATTCAAGGAGAGAGATTGACAACGATTAAATATTGCCTTGCCGTCTGTCTGACAATGTATAGTTTCACTGTGTTTTCTCATGGTATTGTCCATCAACAAATTGATGAATTGACACAGCAAATAGAACAAAATCCAACGAACACCCAACTTCTACTCAAACGTGGTTTGCTGTATACAAACGATCAGAATTGGTTGAAAGCACGCGAGGATTTTAACGCCACCAGACAGTTAAATTCGGTAGACTCTGTTGTGGATTTTCTGGAAGCAAAAATGTGGTTTGCTGCCAATCGACCGGAGCTTTCCTTCACGCTTGTTAATCGATATTTGCAAGGCAGTCCAGATGTGCTTGGTGCGCTAGCCTTGCGTGCCAAGCTCAATCTGATGCTCGGTTATGCAGATGCTGCGGTGGCAGATTTTGCCAGTGCGACAGGACGCTCAAAGACGGTTTTGCCCGATATGTACTTGCAATGGGCGAAGGCGCAAGCCACCGTTGTTCCTCTCAATCAACAGAAAGTACACCAAATTATCCAGGCTGGTATTGACAGGCTGGGCCCTTTAGTGGCTTTACTAGAGTATGCGATTGACTTTGATCGACAACAACAGAATGGCCAGTCTGCTCTACTTTGGCTGGAAAAATTACCTCTAAAACTACGCCAACAACCGTTCTGGTTAATAGAAAAAGCAACATTGTTAGAATCAGTTAACAAGTCATTAGAAGCTAAAATGCAATACAAATTAGCGCTTGATCGGTTGCAAGAAAAAAAACAAACAGGGCGCTTTAATAAGGCCGACCAGCAATTATTTGAAAAAATTAACCAATTTTAACAAAATGTAAATAAAATGGACGGTTATTACCATGTATGCCATGTATAATGCTTTGCCTGTGCTTGCTGTTTAATATTCAATATTGGTGAAGAAATATGTTAACGACATCGTGCAACCTGCTGGATAATTTGAAAATTTATATTAAGCAAACACTTGATTTAGGATCGTTAGGATCGTTAAGAACTTTATTGACCCTGGTTATACTGTTTTCAGGAATGTTTTTTTCACAATATGCAGCATCATTAGTTGTCAGCAGAGGTCCGTACCTGCAAACTGAAACAGCAACCAGCATCATTGTGCGCTGGCGAACTGATACAGCGACAGACTCTGTTGTACGGTACGGCACGTCACCGTCCCAATTGAACAATGCAGTGAGTGTCGCAGGAACAAGCACTGAACATACCGTACTCATTACCACATTAACTGCTGATACACGCTATTATTACTCGGTTGGTAATACTGCAGGTGCACTGGAAGGTGGTAGTGTTGATTATTCATTTGTAACAGCACCTGTACCAGGGACAGCAAAACCCACCCGCATCTGGGTGATTGGTGATTCAGGCACAGCCAATGCAAATGCACGTGCAGTGCGAGATGCGTATAAAACCTATACAGGCAGTCAGCCTACAGATTTGTGGCTGATGTTGGGTGATAATGCGTACAACGATGGTACCGATAGCCAATATCAGAACGCAGTATTTGATACCTATCCTGAGTTGTTGCAACAAGTTGTTGTGTGGCCAGTACTGGGTAATCATGATGGTCACTCTGCCGACTCGGCTACCGAAAGTGGACCTTATTACGATATTTTTGATTTGCCCAGAGCTGCCGAAGCAGGCGGTATATCCTCTGGTACAGAAGCCTATTATGCGTTTGATTATGGCAATATCCATTTTATAGCGCTGGATTCATTTGAAACCGACCGTTCAGTGTCTGGAGCTATGTTAACCTGGCTGGAGAATGATCTGCTTGCCAATGACAAGCCATGGGTGATTGCCTTCTGGCATCATCCACCGTATACCAAAGGATCACATAATTCTGACACTGAATCTAATTTGGTTGATATGCGCCAAAATGCCTTGCCAATCCTGGAAAATTATGGCGTCGACTTGATACTCAGCGGCCACAGCCATTCTTATGAACGATCCATGCTGATTGATGGTCATTACGGACTGTCTTCCACGCTGACCAATACTATGATTCTCAATGCAGGTAGTGGACGATCAGATACTACCGATGGCGCCTATTCGAAAACAGATGGCGTTGCGATACCCACTGAAGGTGCTGTTTATGCTGTTGCAGGGAGTTCCGGCAAGATATCAGGTGGTGCGCTCAATCACCCGGCTATGTATATTTCTTTGAACTTGTTGGGTTCGATGGTGATTGATGTCAATGCTAATCAGCTAGACGCACGCTTTTTGGACTCAACCGGAATAGTGCAAGATTATTTCACCTTGTTAAAAGGTGCGGACATCAGTCCGCCAGTAATATCATCGGTGCATAGTAATAGCGCGAATAACGTGTTGGTAGCTTTTTCAGAGCCTGTTGAACAGGGCAGTGCTGAAACGATATCAAACTACATCATCGATCAGGCAGTGGTGATTAATAGCGCATCATTACAAGCTGATGGGCGCAGTGTACTATTGTTCACATCAACGCTGACATCAGATAATCCTTATACTCTGACGGTCAATCAAGTAACTGATATTGCCCTTAACCCGATTGCTGCAAATTCACAGGCACAGTTCAGCTATTTAAATTTGCAGAGTTTGTCATTTCAAGATGGTGTATTGCCAGGAGTCAATTATCTAGGCACAGTTGATAGCTATCTTTCAGAAAATTTTGCCACCACTAATTTTGGCAATAGCATCGACTTACAAGTCGATGGCGATGATCCAGGTGGCACGGGTCGTGATTTAGCTATTTTATTACGTTGGGATTTGAATACTGTACCGTCTGGCGCTGTTATTCAATCGGCTTCAATTAACGTCAATGTTTTGAATCCTTCTACTAACAGTTATCCACTGTATCAGCTGCTGAGTGACTGGTTAGAGACAGAGGTCAGTTGGGACCAGGTACAAGCCGGTCAAGCATGGGCTGTAGCCGGTGCACAAGGTACAGGTGATCGCGGCACAACTGTATTGGGAAGCTTGACAGCTGGCGGTGTTGGTTCTCAGAGCATTGATTTGAACACTGACGCATTGAATGTCATTCAAAACTGGATTGACGGTAATGCTTCAAATTATGGTTTTATTATTGCCTCATCCACTAGCACAGATGGTGCTGACCTGTCTTCTAGAAACTCGGCAACCGCTTCATTACGACCCAGACTGAATTTAACTTATACGGTTCCCGGTGTTTCCGATGACACAGAGCCACCTAGTATCCCAGCGAATCTAAACACGACAGTGCTTACACCAACGAGCGCAACGCTGGCCTGGAACGCATCGATTGATAATGTTGGTGTTGCTGGTTACAAAATATATCGTGATGGTTCTGAATTGGTTGATGTGAATGCAACAAGTTATGTCGATAACAGTTTGCAACCTGGAACGATTTACCAATATTGGGTTAGCGCATATGATGCAGCAGGTAACGAATCGGCACAAAGTACAGTGTTGACTGTCACGACACCTAATTCTGGCAATATTGATGTGCGTGTTATTCAGTCAACTGATGATGCAGAACAACGTAGTGATGGCAGTATGTATCTCAACAGTTCTGATCTGGAACTGACGACTGATGGTACTCGATTGCAAACAGTGGGCGTGCGTTTTGTGAATATTCAAATACCACCAGGTGCGACCATTCTAAATGCCTACCTCCAGTTTGAAGTGGATCAGACCGATTCAAGTGCAACTGCGTTGATCATTCATGGTGAGGATGTTGCAGATGCTGCTGGATTTAGTTCTGCAATCAACAATATCACTTCACGTGGGTTGACCAGTGCATCAGTTGCCTGGAATCCTGTTTCCTGGACTGTAGTCAATGCACAAACAGTTGATCAGCGCACACCGAATTTGTCGACTGTTGTTCAAGAAATTGTTTCGCGTTCAGATTGGCAGACAGGTAACGATCTCGCAATAATTATTTCCGGTAGTGGTGAGCGTACCGCAGAATCGTTCGATGGTGAAGCAGCAGCTGCACCATTGCTACATGTAAATTACACTTTGGATTCGGTTGTTAATCAACCGCCCACTGCACAATTCAACAGTACACCACAACAAGGCGATGCACCGTTAACAGTCAACTTTGACGCAAACGCCTCAAATGACAGCGATGGCACGATTGTTAGCTATGATTGGGATTTTGGTGACGGCCAGACTGATAGTGGTGTCAC
>JAZGEP010000145.1:0-26091 GCA_036478815.1 Methylococcales bacterium | reverse complement strand
TGAATTCGTGGAGTAACTCTGCTTCAATCTGGTACTCGCTCACACCTGGAGCACAGTGGCGCATTGCCCGACAATGGGCAGCTGATGCAATTTGTGCAGCTTCGCGCATTAATTCAATTTCAAGCGGACTTTTGATCAAGCGCATTTCGTGAATGATGTGTTCCAGAGAAATAATTTCTGTTGGCGCACTAATACCGGTGCGTGCTTTCGAACGTAACCGGGTTAGCCATTCCATTAGATTTAGATCCAGTCCCTTGTCACGTCCCATCGGGTAGTAGACACGGGCTTTGTTTTCCAGCATTCCAGGTAAAATATCGTCGAGATCATCAATCGGGAACGCGTCATCAGCACCAAAATCCCGGCAAGCGCCGTCTAAGCCTGCATGTTCACCTGTCCACACTGCTCTGGTTTCATCAAATTCCCTGCAGAACAGGATGTACTCACCTTGTTCGCGACCAGGTATGAAAACAGCCAATGATTCCGGTTCTTCAAGCCCAGTTAGATAATAAAAATCACTATCTTGTCGATAGCGATATTCTGCATCGTTATTGCGTATCGCTTGTGCTGCGCTGGGAATAATCGCGATATTTCCAGCGCCGACAACATTCTTAAGTTCTTCTCTGCGAGATTTGAACTCTGCGGGAGTGGTGATTACTTGCATATCAGTGAAGGGTTTGTTGGGTGGCTTGTTGATTAAATTCCTCATGAATTAACAGCACGCTATCACGTACAAATTCGGTGATTTCCACTAACGCTTGTTCGTCATCCTGGTCATCGACCTGGGGGTCTAGCTGTGCTATTTTTGTTAAATCCAGCAAAATATTCTGGGTTTCACCAGGCCAGTTTTGTTCATCACCGCGATATCCAAGCCCATAGAGAAAGCCTTGTGTCCAGTGACTTAATGCAACAGCTCTTTGAGCTGATGAACTATCATTATCGGGCAGTAATAAATCAAAATCATAGGCATTGCGCATCAGCAAGTCTGCAATTTGACTGAATAATTGTTCCAGTAAACTGCGGTTTTTTGTACCATTCACTGTATAGTCAATCTCTGCCAGCCATTGTTTAAACGGGTACTCGGGATTAACGCATAAAACGCCTGTCATCATGCCGTGTATTTCAGAAGGCCCCTCAAAACTATCTGCTGATTGCATCAGCATTTCAATATCATTGTATATCAAACTGAAATTATTCATTGGTTCACTGTAACTTGTTAGATTATTAGGTTATTTTGTATTACAAGCTAGACCTTGTACGCTGAATCGATTATCTGTTATTCTGTCTTTTACGGAATATGCATGAAAATAAGTTAACATATTGTATTGCACATGCTTGCTTGTCAGGCAGTTATTTCTCATCTCATTAGGTTAGACTAGTCTTTATCGAATAAGGAAGTTGTCACCATGAACAGCCCCTCTCAAGAAATTGATCAGCTGGAAGAGAAAATAGACGCTCTAATTACCAGACTCTGGAAAATGGAGGAAGAGAATCGTTCTCTTCATTCTAGAAATAATGAGCTCACCCTGGAGCGCTCTCAGCTGATTGAAAAAACCACATTAGCCAAGACACGTGTTGAGGCTATGATATCGCGCTTGAAGGGAATGAACCATCAATAATACTACTACAATGAGTAATTCATCACGACGACCAGTCCGCATTAGCATTCTTGGTAAAGAATATCATATCGTTTGTCCAAAAGATGAGCGCGATGGCTTGCTCGAAGCTGCGCGTCAACTTGAAGATAAAATGGATGAAATTCGTGATTCAGGACGCGTCTTCGGAGCAGAACGGATTGCAGTGATGGCAGCATTGAATGTCACCCATGAGTTATTGCAAAGTAGTCTAAACAAAGACCCAGAACAAACACTTGAAACAGATTTGAGTCATCAGGTCAGCGGTTTACAGGATAAAATTGATGCAGTGCTTTCTGAACTGGATCATTCTTCCTGAAAAATCATCTTAGGAATGTGCATGAAATAACTTGAACAATTGACTTGTCTTTTTGCTTATCTTTGGTGTTGCGAAAACAGTTTCATAGCTCACTATGCGCCTGTTTTCGCGCCTTGAATATGAGTAAAAATCCTACGTCAATTGTTTAAGTTAGGTAACTCGCAATCAATAACATACCCATATTGCGCAGTATTTTTGTTTGTTTTCAAGGCGCAACGTAGGGCACATAGTGGGCTATGTAACCGAAGCTGCAACGCCGAAAACAGATAAAAAGACAAGCAAGATGGGTATGTTATTGATTGCGAGTTACCTTATTTCATGCGCGTTCCTTAATTCAGGCAAAACTGGCACTGAAATTGCCGACAAAATTATTTTTTCTATTTTCATTTTCTTGGTAGTCATACACTAATTAATCGTTGTAGAATGAGGCTTCCCTGCAGCGTTCGAAAGTCAGCTGGGTTTTTCTTGAGCCTAACAACAGACCCGGGAATGTTGATGATTGTGATGTGTGCAAACCCGCCTTTGAGCGGGGAGCCTGATTCGCAGCCTCTTTTTCCCACTTGAACCTTTTGGTTCAAGAACAAAAGCAGGCTACGGCGCACGCGGGGATCTTATTTCATAATAACCCTCCAATATCAAGACAAGTCAAAATCCAGAAGTTATTCAATCCTCGCTTCTATACTCTCCGCACATGAAAATCTAGCATCTTGTGCACGCACGGTTTGTGTGTAAATTTGGTACGGATAGTTGCTTGGAAGACCTAAGATTTCCCGACTTGCTCGCCACAAAATATCACGCACACAATAAGCTGCATTTTCATGTGCGAAGAGTATAATTCAGTCATCACTTCTGAATTCTTGTCTACAACTTTATTTTGCTATGAATTATTGGTTAATGAAATCCGAGCCTGGTGAATTCAGTATTGATGATCTGAAAAATATGCCAGATCAGACTGAACACTGGGACGGAGTAAGAAATTATCAGGCGCGTAATATGATGCGTGATCAGATGAAAATTGGTGACTTGGTGTTTTTCTACCATTCAAATTGCAAAATCCCAGGCATTGTTGGCACAATGAAGGTGGTTAGAGAAAGCTACCCTGATTTCACTGCATTTGATGCAGACGATAAACATTTCGATCCTAAAAGTGATGTAGATAATCCGCGCTGGTATATGGTTGATATACAATTTGTGAGTCAATTAAAACGCACAATTTCGCTGACCGAATTGAAAAACCACGCGCAGTTGGAAGCATTGGCATTAGTGCGTCGCGGTAATCGCTTGTCAATTATGCCTGTCAGTGAACAGCAATGGGACTTTATTCTTACGCTTGAAGATAAACAATCAACATAATGGATAAATTTTCATGTGCGGAGAATATCGATGTGACTTGCATAAAATCACTTGAGTATTCTCACACGTCTTTTTCCTCCTAAAAACCTGTTCACGATCTCGCTGACGGGCGCATTGTTGCGTTTAAAGCGGGCTGAAAATGCTCATATACTCCGGTATGCTGTGCTTTTTCGTCCACTTTTGCCTAGCGCTGCATCTCTTGATCAAGATCTTGAACAGGTTCTAACAAATAACCTCAATTGTTACGTAGAACTAACCAAGTAACAATGTCTCAATATTTTGCAGATGGACTTTGATAGACCAATCCTTTTTTACTGGCTTGATCACGTACAGTGGAGTAGATCTGATCATCAAATGAATCTTTGGCTCCACCCTGAGCTTCCAGCTCTTGTTTGATATGTTGCGAGCGTTGTTCACTGAGTTCTTTTATTTCTCGTTGAAGTTCATCGCGTTGTTTGGCTTTTTTTCTGAGTAGCAGTTTTTGTTTTTCAGGTGCCATTGCTTGCAAAGCTTGCGGTAAATGTTTTTGATTGATGCTGGATAAGTCGACACGACCACTGGTAATTGCATCCACCAGTTCGCTTTCACCCAGAAAATTGTTTTTTCCACTTTCAGTTGAATTAAAAATGGCGCGTCGTGCGCGGGATTGCTCCGATGCTTTTGCATTTAGTTTTTTTGCAGCCTGCACCTTGTTTTGTTGGCGTTTTTGCTTTTCTTTATCGCCGTAATAAAGCCTTGTGTCATCGAGTTTGCTCGATAAAGTCGCTAGCTTGTTATCATAAGGTGTGCTGATTGCGACTGCGTTGCCTGATTGTTCCACCTGAAAATAATGGCCGTTGCCCAAGGTGGCGATTTGTTGCCATTTCGCAGTTGTTATTGTTAGCTGACCACACTGGATCGCATTCACCACGATACTTTTGTTATGCGCCATTTTCAGGCTTTGTGGATATTGAATGTCGTTGACATAATCTGTGTGTGGTGGCGCATCGCCGACCAGAAAAATCACTTTGTAGGTGTGTTGATCTTCGCTCCAGGTGATTTTGTTAACTGCTTCATACAGCGCTTGGTTGACACTTTCTGGGCCATCGCCACCGCCTTCGGCTTTAAAATCCATTAAAGTTGCACTCATTGTATCCAGATCACTGGATAAATCGATTACCTTGGTAACGTAAGCATCACCACGATCACGAAAGGCGACCAATCCCATTTTGATCTCAGGCGCATTTTGTGCGGAGGCCATACTGGAGGCGATCGACCAGATTTTCTCTTTAGCTGCCTGAATCATGCCGCTCATGCTACTGGTTGTGTCCAGCACGAATACCACTTCGATTTTTGGATGTTGACCTGCAGGTAATTCAATCGTGTTTGCAGGTATTTGACGGATTTGTGGGCTTTTAGCCACTGCGTTAGCGTCTTGATAATAGGGGAATGCCAACACCACAATCATGGTGAGTGAAAACAGAAATATTGCAAATTTTTTGGTTCTCATGTTAATGACCTCTTATTTTAATATGGAATGGTTGTTGATTTGAGATTGAGTTGTATTAATCAATTGCAGCGCTAGAAGGTTGTCCGAGAATAGAAGCTGTAGCGAGGGAAAGCTGGTTTGAGTCAAATTTTTCCATTATTTGAGGCGAATAGTTGTGCAATTTAACGAAAATAATGGGAAAAGGTGGCCAAATTCAGCTTTTCCGCAGTAGGCTCTCTATTCTCGGACAGCCTCCTAGTAGTCTTTCAATGTGATATTGCTGGGTATAGGGAGTTGAGAAGTGGTTAGTTGCTAGGCGCACGAGAGCAGGACTAACAGGCTAATCCAAACGAGTGCAACAACGCAGATGACCATTTATCGGCTTTCTATACCCGGCAACATCACATTGAAAGACTACTAGTCAAGCTGTTCAAAGCAGACTGGGCGTTTCGCATGGCTTGCTGGAATTTCACATTGTTATTGGTTACAGCTTGATTTGTTGGAACGGATTTGATTCTGCCTGGAATGGCTACGAATACTGCTTGCACCAAAAAGAAACACCACAAGCTTAGTAACAGACTGCCACTGTGGATCAACGCCCAGAAAGCCACAGCTACACCAAGAGCGATTAACCCAAAATCAAGCAATGTGCTCAGAATGCTGGCATGGAAATACAGCGAACGGATTAACCACAGCGAAGCCAGATGAACCAACGCATAGTGAAGTAATGGCAGTTCAATCAACCAGATTGCGGCGCTCATCAGCAACCAGCTTATCGTCACGATGATGCGGCCTGTGCGTTGCTGGCTGCATCCTAACAAATAGATGCTGTAACCAAAACTGATGGCGGCAATCAATACGCGCCATGTGTCATAGTCATTACACACAACACCAACTACGCTATAGCCGATAGATCCTGAGATAGACAGTACCAGCGCAACAACAACGCCTTCTATAAAGCCTGGTTTGTTCATGATTGACTCCTGATTTGCTGTTCACGCAGGAAAGCCACTTCAATATCTTCATCTCGAACTTCACAATGTTGTGTTTGCTGGTGATTATCGGCAATATCGAAAGGGTTTCCTTTCGGCAACATCTCAGCTTGTTGGCGTAGACTGTCCAGTTGTAAGCGTTTGGATTCCAACTCAGCTGTCGATTTTTCCAGTTTTTCCTGCATCGCAGCGTTATCACGACTCAAACTTTTAGCAAGTTGTTGTAGTTCCAATTTGCGCTTAATTTGTAAACGCGCCAAATCGACTTGTTGGGCGTTGAAACAAATGTCCAGTTGTTCTTCAATTGCATTGAGCGATTGTTGGCAATTGGTTTCGCGTTGCTTTAGTTGCTGATGTTGTTGTGATAAGCCATAAATCTGTTGCTCATTTTCAGTTAATACCTCTTCCATCTCTCGGATGGATTGTTTGAGTAAAGCATCGGGTTCTTCAATACAATCGAGCACAGCATGTAAATCGGCTTTTAAAAGCCTGGATATTCGTGTTATTAAAGCCATTTGTGGTTCTCCTTCGGTATTGATAGACACGCTGATAGTGTATGCAGTGAGCACATTCAGTAATAGGCTGGTTTGTGTAAAACTTTGGGTGAAACTTTTACAAAAGATTTACATGGCGGTTTGAATAAACTGCTAGGATTCTACTCATAATTAAGTCAGCCATAACGGTAGAAAATTGCAGACCAAAATACGCATCCTAATCATTGAAGACGAAGCGGCAATCCGTAGTGGATTAATCGATGTATTTGTCTATCACGGTTATGCGGTTGATTCAGCCGCAGATGGCAACGAAGGCTTACAAAAAGCGCTGAGTGGCAACTACGATTTAATTTTGCTGGATGTGATGTTACCTGGAATCAATGGGTTTGAGATTTGCGAGCGTATTCGAGAACAGGATCGCAAACAAGCCATCATTATGCTCACCGCTAAAACCACTGATCAGGATTTTATTGAAGGTTTGTCGCTGGGTGCTGATGACTATGTAGGCAAGCCGTTTTCAGTTGCGCAACTGGTGTTACGAGTGCAAGCTGTATTACGCCGATCGTTGCAACACATGGAAATGGAGGATCAAATCAGGTTGTCTGATCATGTCAGTGTGGATTGTAGTAATCTTTGTGGACAACGCACTGGGATTGCTTTGGCGTTTACTCGTCGTGAAGTTGAGATATTGCAGTATTTACAAGCCAATGCACAACGTCCGGTTTCGCGAGATGAACTGCTTAGCAAGGTTTGGGGTTATGGAAATTATCTGCAAATTGAAACACGCACTGTGGATATCCACATCGCGAAATTACGCCGTAAGATAGAACCAGACCCCGCGCAACCGTGTTTTTTGATCACTGTACGCGGTGCAGGCTATCGCTTGATAATCGAAGATAGTGAGCATGGCTAAGCGTTCAGCATCATTATTGAGCGGCCTGAACAAGAAAACACTGCGGCGCTGGCTGCTGTTGTTTTTTCTTGCCTTGGCGATTCCCTCGGCGGTGCTTATTCAACAAGCATTTAGTCGTCTCAAATGGGAGACCTTCCATCAACACCAGATTATTGCAGAAGAACTGGCACAACGTCTTGATTCACGTTTTCAACAGTTAATTAATGCAGAGGAAAAGCGTGCCTTTACCGATTATGTTTTTCTCAATATCGCTGGTGATCCAGCAGCCAATTTTTTGCAGCGCTCGCCGTTATCTACCTATCCGCTGCAATCCTCAATCCCTGGATTGATTGGTTATTTTCAGGTTGATGCAGCTGGCAAACTGAACACCCCTCTGTTACCAAGCTCTGTGAACACAGCTAATCGCTATGGTATTTCTGAACAGGAACGACAACAAAGACTGGCTTTGCAGAATAGCATTCAACAGATTCTCGCTGAAAATAATTTGGTGCAATCCAAACAGCAAGTGCAAACCTCTGTTGCTGAAAAACAGAATGTAGATCTACTGCATGCAGTAGATGAGTTGGAAGCAGATGCAGGCAATAAGCTCTCTAAAGACCGGTTGAGTAAGTCGGATTCGAGACAGGATAAAGATGCGTCAATAGAAAATAAAAGCACGGAGATTGACGCTGTAACGCAACAATCAGCTACACCTGCAGCGAGTGCACCTGCCATGCAAGAAGAGCAAGTCCAGGGACAGGCTGTATTCGATCAACTCAATCAACGTATTCGTAGAAAAAAACAAAAAACCAAACAAGAGGCGGGGAAAACACTCGGTCGAGTTGAAGACTTGAAATTCGATGATCGATATCGGGCTAAGCAAATACCACCTCAAAAAAAACAGTCAAGAGCCTTGCAAGAACGTGAACTTAATACTGAAAAACGCGCGCGCAAAGAGTTGAATACACTTCCCGAGACGGTATTGAGTGATCGAGTTATATCTGCTGATACAGCCAAGTCCTCCCAGCTGGCAGTTACAGAACAAGCATCAATATCAGCAAAAGCAGCATACCGAGAACAAGCTCAACCACAAATTCGCATCCGTACTTTTGAGAGCGAAATTGATCCGTTTGAATTCAGCCTGCTCGACAGTGGACACTTTGTGCTATTTCGCAAAGTCTGGCGCAATGATCAGCGTTATATTCAGGGAGTTTTACTGGATCAGCAACCGTTTTTGCAAGGCATTATTCAAGCAACATTTCAACCATCCACGCTTGCTCAAATCAGCAACCTGCTAGTTGCTTATCGTGGTGATGTGTTTGCAATGTATCACGGACAGCCGACTTACGATTATCTGTCCAGCACTAAAAAGTTGCAAGGTGATTTGCTGTATCAAACCCGCTTGTCAGCACCGCTTAGCGAACTGGAATTAATATTCACGATTAATCAGTTACCCGCGGGAGCAGGTGCTCAAGTGGTTGGTTGGACTGCTGCACTGTTATTCCTGGTGCTGAGTAGTGGGTTGTATCTGATGTATCGCTCGGCATCGAAACAGATCGATTTGACACATCAACAACAGAATTTTGTATCAGCAGTGAGTCATGAACTCAAAACACCGCTGACCTCGATTCGCATGTACGGTGAAATCTTGCGAGAGGGCTGGGCAAGCGAAGAAAAACAAAAACTCTATTACGACTACATTTTTGATGAAAGTGAACGGTTATCACGACTGATCAACAATGTATTACAACTGGCACGTATGACACGCAATGAACAATCGGGTGATGCTGAAAACATGCCTGTTGCTGAATTGCTAGACACCATTCGATCCAAAGTAACAACGCAAGTAGAACATGCCGGATTTATGCTCAACATGCAAAGTGATCATGAAGTTCAACAAGACACAATTTTGGTCGATCCCGATTGGTTTGCCCAAATCATCATCAACCTGGTCGATAACGCCATCAAATTTTCTGCCAAAGCAGACAAAAAAGTCATCGAGATTGGTTGCAAACAGCTGACAAACAAAAGTATTCAGTTCAGTGTTCGTGATTATGGGCCAGGTATTTCCAAACCACACATCAAAAAAATCTTCAAACTATTTTACCGAACTGAAAATGAATTGACCCGTGAGACAGTCGGCACAGGTATTGGTCTGGCGCTGGTCCAGCAACTGTCAGAGGCCATGAATGGCAAAGTGGATGTTGTTAATTGTTCGCCGGGTGTTGAATTCAGAGTTTCATTTCCAATCAGCTTTCTGGATTGCGATTAGCTTCAGTTAATCCAGCATCAGATTTCAAGATACGGTTCTTTAACTCCAACAGTTCTTCATGCTTAGGGACTGCATCCAAACCTTCTTCAACCCTAGTCATGCTTTTCCTATTGTTGCCTGTAACCAAAAGATCAGTTGCTTGTCGCAAAGCCAAATTTGCTATTTTTTTGAGCCCTTTGTGTGCTTCTTGATTATATGGATCTATCTTTAATACTTGTCTATATGCCCAAAGCGCATTGCTGCCTGATGGAGCTGTCAAATAACCGACTTCAAAATGAATTGTTGCCAATTCCAGAAAGTCTTTAACATTCAATTTTTGATCTTGAGTCAATTCAATAATTTTATCATCGACAAATTCCAATTCGTTAATGACATAGTAATAAATCCCACCTGTTGCCAACATAGTGATGACTGCTGTCACTTTCAATACTTTGGGCCAAATAGGTTTTGGTTCTATTTCATCAAGAAAATCATCAATCGTTGCTGTGCGTTGCTCTCGCTTGAAAGCTAACGCATGGTTTAATGCAAAACGCGTCCTTCTGTCCAGCCTTCTAATGAGAGGAACTGCCATCTTAAACTCTAATGCTTTTTGTGCAGAAAGTTTTCTATATGGATGGTGCCCACTGAGTATTTCATAACAAACACAAGCCAAAGCGTAAACATCATCAGCAGGATCGGGGTTTTTGCCATGCAGCATTTCAAGACTTGCGTAAGCTAGTGTTAATGCCCCCAGATCTCTTGCATTAAAAATGGTGTCATCGTCCGGCACATCAGATCTTACCAGAACGCAAGCAATGCCGAAGTCGAGTATTTTGACGCCGCCATCTGATGTAATAAACACATTACCTGGTTTAAAATCAGAATGAATAATATTTTTTTTATGTGCATAGGCTAGTGCTAAAGCCAACCCTTTGATGATATGCCAGGCATTCTTAAAAGATAGTCCACTCGAACCTTGATCTCTGATAAATTGTGAAAGTGGTTTGCCTTCCAGTAATTCCATAACCATAAAAACGTTATTGCCATCCCTGTCAAAATCATAAACATTAACAATGTTAGGGTGTGCCAGTGATTGTGATTTTTTGGTTTCTCGTTGCAATGCGATAAATAAAGCAGGATCGTTTCTGAATTCATCGTTTAAAACTTTAATAGCCACATCAGGTTGATGATCCTGGGCTTCCTGTCTTCGCATATCAGTGGCACGATAGACTGTTCCCATCCCGCCACTGCCAAGTACTGACTTAAGAACAAAACGATTTTGTAAAATTGATCCCGTACCTAATCTTATATTGCTTGCTTCAACACTTGAAGTTCTTGCAATAGCTGCGTCACCACCTTTTTTGACTGGTTTAATGACGGTTGCGTCATTATTAAATGTATGTTCAGAAGTATTCATCAAAATCAGACTATCTATGGCTTGGTGGGAACAAAAAAGAATGGACTTCCTTCGTGTCCAGCATGGAGCATGGCCGAATATTGAGGTAGCTGTTGAAAACCGACTAATGAAGCTGATTTTTTAACGTATCCAGAAACAGCCCTGAACAACTCATAATCTTCCATTAAGCCATTGTTTCGTTTCAACACATTCAAAAAGGCTTTGGCAAACACAGAATGCTGGCCACCTCCACTGTCAAGCACTGGTTTTACACCACCTGAAGTCATCACTGTGCGTGCTTTGCGCTTAACCATAAATTTTAGCCATTTTTTGCGTTTTTCCTCTGCCATCTGCTCAGGCAAACGAGCAATTGCTGTTTGAGTCATTGCGCCAGAATAACAAGAATCAGCAACGACCAAAATATGTTTGGCATCAATAATATTTAAAAACTGAGTAATACTGTGACTGGATAACCAATTCGCTGAATTATTCATTTCAGCATCAGTCGGCAACCAGTAAGCACTCTGATCAGATTTATCAATTTCGCCATGACCTGCATAGTAGATCAGCAAATTATCTTTTTCACTTAAAACCTCACGCAAATCATTAAACGCAGTCATTACTTGATGCCTGCTAGCATTAATTAATAATGTAGTCTGATAACCATAGCGCGTACGTAATATCTCTTCTACTGCCCGAGCATCATTCACAGAGGTTTTTAAAGCAGGCAGTCGCGCATAATCCTGATTGCCAATCACCAAAGCATAAAAACGTCCGAAATTGATGGATGGATAGCTACTGGAAATTGTCATGGGTGGAGGATCTTGATCCCTGACATCAGAATCTGTCCCTTTAGCCAGTATATTAAAATTTAATTTCTTAGGACTCCCTTGTTGATAAGTTGCGATAATTTCAACTGGATTTATATCGACATCGATACCAATCTGTGTTTGAAATATCCCTTGGTTATTGACATGAATAGTCTGGCCATTAACAGTCAATAATTGTAATTCTTTCACTTCAAGCACCTTACCAATAATCTCTTTACTACGATTGAAAGATCTGAGTTGATAACTGGGTATCCCTCGCGTCAGAAACATGTGTGGTTCAATAATTTCAATGCCTACACTAGCAATTGAAATATTTCCCAGACTGGCAATAATGTTTTGGTTATCAGCAATACTACTCTTAAGCTGTTTTATTTCCTGGCCCATTGTTTGTAAGTCAACTTTTGCTAAGTTGAGTGATGCACGCAAATGCTCAATTGCCAAATTATCTTGAGTCGATGCCGCCACACTGGATTTTTTATCAATCTGCTGCATTGTGATGGTAATACGATTCGACACTTGGTGATAACGGTTTTCTTTTAATGCCAACTCATGTTGCTTGTTTTCCAGTAACAAACCATATTTAGAAACTGAATCCTGGTTTTCTTTATGCATAGCAATTTGAGATTTTGACAACTTGGTTTTCTGATTGTCAAAGGAAGCTTGTTTCGTTTGTAAATCTTTTTCCAGTCTTTTAATCAATTGCTGGTCAGCCACTTTTTTGTTTTTTTCCTTACGCAACATCTGGCGAGTTTTATCCAGCTGATTTTTGATGGTCTTTAATTCATCTTGCTGCACCTCATAACTTTGACGAGTCAGGTTTAACTGTTGACGCAAATCATCTAACTGTTTCTCATAACCAGCTGAAACGACTGCTTCAGTCACCGAAGCATATTCTAAATCTGTGTCTTCAAGTCCCGAAGCCTTCCGGTACCAGTTCAATGCTTCAGGCAGGTTCTGTTCCACACCCAATCCTTTTTCGTACAAATGACCAAGGTTGATTTGCCCTCTGGAACTGCCCTGTTCAGCTGCTTTTCTATACCATTTAGCAGCCAAAACAGGATCCGTTAGACCTCCAAGGCCTTTTTCGTAAATTTCTCCTAAAATCACCTGTGCTTTTGGATTGCCATTTTTGGCCTGAGGAATCCAGACTTCTAACGCAGTCGCGTAGTTCGCACGATCATAAGCAACATATTGGCCTCCACGCGTTTCACAATCACCAGCCGTAGTTTTAATCGGTCGTCTGGCCGTTAACATTTCCATCTGATTACCCAACCTATGAATCTGCCCCGGTAACAAACAATCCACCACAAATAGCTTATCAGTTTGTTCTGCGCTATAACCTTCTGTTGCGCTTGAATTGACAGTTTTATCAACTAATCCAGACTGACAACCAAACAATAATAAAAGCGGAAAAATAATCAGTTGTTTTTTTCTGACTACCCTATTATTAAAAATAAAAAATAGTATTGTACTCAGCATTAACTGCACCGTTTATAAATGACAAATTAACTTTTTTTACTCTTCTCACATCAGCAACAATATTCAAAATTCTATCGTTCATGTGTGTCGAGTACAAATAGCCTGACTCAGGTTTCTAAGCATAGTGCTTAGGAACGCGCATGAAATAACTTGAGCAATTGACGTAGGCCATTTTTGTCAAATTACTGTTCATGTTCAAGGCGCGAAAACAGGCGTATAGTGAGCTATGTAACTGTTTTCGCAACACCGAAGATGAGCAAAAAGACAAGTCAATTGTTCAAGTTATTTCATGCACGTTCCTTAGTCATTATTTTAAATCAAGCACTCTGTTTCGTTACATAATGTTTTCTGTTGTCCTTAAATAAAGCTTATTTCAAACAAAACATGATCATATTGCAATTATTAATGATCGTTTCAAGGTTGAAGCAAACCCCAATCTTTGTGTGAACTTGACTGTTCAATGGTTTTTTATCAATAACAAATAACCTTAGAATTCAGCACGAACTCCTGCGGTTATCGAATAATCAGTGATATCTTCGCGTTCAAATGTTTTATTAAAACTTAAGAAACCAGAACGGCCAGCACCCAATTGAGCCGAAAGTCCAAGTTGCAGGTTAATATAGTCTCGGTCCGGTGCTTGTGTGACAATCTTAAAACCACCCAAACCCGAAACATCGTTAGCAAACCGGGCTGAAATGACTTTCGCCTGATCTTCAAATTCATGTATCCATTCAACATGTGCCTGTGGCGTAATGATTCCATACGCTGTATTAACACTGTAATTCAATCTAATACCTAAGTTGGATGATAATGATTTAAAGTCATCTGATGCAACTTTAAGCGCAAGCCCACCACCCGATGCGGTCGGATTACTCATGCTCTCTCTGAAGCCATCCAAAAATATATGAGCATATTCGAATCGCAACGTCGGTGTAACCATCAGTGAATTTATATTAAACAGGTACCCAGTACCAAGACTTGCGAATATCTCATTGGAATCTGGAGATGATGTTGCCCGTTGATTAACTGACACTGGTGTACTTGATAATACGTAATTGATATTGCGACGAATACGGTTATTGCCCCACTCGTATCCCACCACGCCATCGATGAAAAATTGTTGGGTCGCATAAAACGTACCGTAGAGTGATATACCGTATTTGTTGGAGCGAATACGTCCGGTATTGCGGTCAATGTCAACGTCATCACTCCCATAGTTGGCTGCAGCACCAAAAATCAAGTTGTCGGTGAAGCGATAATCAGCACCGACAATAAAATTCCAGATGTCGGTGTTATAACCGTCTTCAAGATTGTTGCCTTTTTGGTCAAACTTGCGATAACGGGTGTTAAAAAACACTCCGAGTCGGTCGAAATCGTCATCGCTACCAGCCGCACCTCCTTGTGGAGCATCACCGTACAGCGCATATCGAGTCGCACTATTGTCACGCAATGCCAACATCCGGTTGGCTATGGAATTAATGTTCACACTAATTCGATTAAAGGTGTTAGTGCTGATTGAACTCACTTGTTCTAAAGCGACCCTGTTTATCGATTGCCTCAGTTCATTTGAGAATAACCCAACATTAGATCCATCTCCAGCGACAGAGAATGCTTGACCTACCAGTGCATTACAATCCGTCTGGAGTTGTTGGCTTGCTTGCCGGCTTGAATTGCCATTCGCTCCAGTTAGACAGAGGTCTTCTACTGCATTAGCAATATTGATCTCATTCACGTTATTGCCATCCAGAACGTCACTTATATATGATTCTGCCAATACCGTTTGCCAATTCGGAAATATCAGTGGCACTGTGCAACACGCCACCGCCATGGTGCTTAAAAGTGTCTTTGATAATATTTTTCTCTGCGATAATTTTATATTCATACTCTTTCACCCAACATTATTTATTTTACAAAAATGATTCTAGTGCTCCGTCAATATAATATTGACGGAGCACTAGATTCATGTGCTGATTTTTGAGTACATGATCCTGGATGGATTGTTATCTACTTGCAATAATCCTATAAAATAACAAAATGAAATAACCACCCAGTGCCTCAATATACTTATCTCAAATAAACCAGCGAAAAACATACTAAAAATACATGTATAGATACTTTTTCTAAAAATTAGATACTCTCGATCATGATATTTATTTCTTGAACACTGCCACAGATCAATTGGTGACAATACAAAAATAATCAATGCGCCAGCACCAAGGACGCCGCGTTCAGCTAGTAGTTCTAAATAAAGGTTATGAGCCCATGGAGCGTGGCGTCTTTCGATGACAACCCAATCGAGAAAATCAACACCCTCCAGATAGCTTTCATAGAACACTGAGAATGACCCCGGGCCATGACCCAAAAAAGGCGCATCTAAAAACATAGACCAGGCCGCCACCCAGAGCGGTATACGAGAGGTCCAGGTAGAATAGTGAAGAAATTCTCTGAATACCCCGCCATATGAATTCAGTGCAGCAAATATTGATAACACTAGAACTCCAATAAATACAATAAAAACTTGTTTTGAATACTTATCGGATAAAAACATAGAAATACTAAACATATAAACCAAAAGGGCCGAATTGCTCCGAACCAGCAGGATTGTAATAGCAATGCTAAACAACGCCAACACACTCAAAACCTTTTCTATATTGCTCGTCGAGATACTGAATAGTGCACATGAACAAGGTGCAGTGATAGCCAAAAGAAGACAATCGTTGGGAACCGAAAGATGAGGCAATCCCGCCTGTTCCATCCAGACTGCAGGACTTGCAATGGGCTGTTTTAAGACTTCAATACAAACGAAACTACTGATAAAAATCATCAATATTGCGCTACAGAGTAAATATCTTTTGAGTGCATGACGATTAAATGTCATTGCTGTCAAATAAATGATAATAAAACCAGGTATCCAGGAAAGACTCGTGAGAACTGCGCGATTAACATCAATAGCAAAAATAATCGACAAAGAGGTAGCTACAACGAATGCTACTAACGGAATGAGTAGATTTTTATTGAGAATGACACTGTTACTGCTATAAAGTGAACATGCAAACCCTGCCAATCCTAACAAGACCAGTGGAAAATTCGACGCGAAAGGCATTCCAAGGCTGAAGAAATACACGCCGAGGGCTAATTGCGAAATCACATTGACCGTGAATATATTGTTCATCGGACTAGGTTTAACTGTCTCGTTAATGTCGAAAAATCAACGATAAAATGCTGTTACATAAGTGATATGTTATCTCTTTAAAATACAGCAACCATGGGTACGTAATACCTCATTGCAACTAGCTCGCATTTCTCACTAGCCTGATGAGCCCTCGCTAGCTATTTGAATCTACAAGAAATTTTATTCAGTCGGAAGTACACACGGTTATTCCACTTTTTCATAAAATACCTGGTGAATCCAAATAGCGACGCGATCATCTCATCAACTGATGAGAAATGTGGGCTAGTTGTGAAAAACACACCCGCAATATATCGTCGTTATTAATCATAGCTTTAAGTTATTAATTCAAATCAGACATTAAGTTGTCATAGAATTAAGGCTTTCTGTTGTCTTTTACCAATTGCACGCACTTCAAACAAAGCTTGACTAGGTTTCATTAATGCAAGTGCCAATGCAGCTGCATAACGCAACCTTTGCGTACTATTCCTTAAGATCCACTCACATTGAGTTGCATTACAAGGCTTCCCGTATAAATAACGCACATCCGGTTTAAAATTCTGCTTATTGTCCTGCCACCATTGTTGTACTAACAGAGAGTCGGGGCAGGCCAAGTCCTCATCAACATCCATTGCAACATCATCATCGTCTGGATTGTCATTTGGCCCGTCCGCTTCCCCGTTCGGAAGCTCGCTTTCCATGTCTTGATAGGCCAGATCAACTCCAGAAAGAGTACTAAATGCTTCTCCAGCTATCTTGGCTAGCTTTGGCGTGTTCATTTGCCGAATCAACCAGGGGATATAGGTAGAATCCCCTGAATAACTTCCACCAATGATTGCTTGGCGTACACTGTCTGGGTTGTCAGCCAACACCTTTAGTGTTTGCTTAACTACCTGTACATCAACGACACGCAAAACCAATTGCATCGCTTCTATACAAAACTCTGAGTTTTCTTCAATTTCTGCATTCAATAAATTTAATGCAGGTCCGCGATCACCTATTAATACAGCTGACCAAGCGGCCCAAAAGCGACTATTACAATCATCATTATCGAGTTGTTTCAGTAATGCAGCTTTTAAATCGACTCGGCCAAGTTCACCAACAGCTTTTAGCGCTCGTGCTCTTAATTGAATATCACCATCCCAAATAGCCTGCTCAAGAAACTTTCCGGGATCAACCCGGTGAATAACACATGCAGAAAGACCAACTTGGCGCCATAATGGATTTTCAGAAACCAACAAACCATTCACCTTCCCTTGTAAATGATCAGCTTCAACCCAACCAAAGGCCGATATTAGCCCATTGATTGTTTCTGGTGCATCTTCAACAATTCCATAAACCAGGTTGATTCGATCAAGCGCTTGTCCCTCTAATGCCAAAATAGTCGCAGCAAAGACTTCACCAGACTCTTTTACCTGTAAATTTTCACAGCAAGCCTGCCAACCATAGTCTCCAGCAATTCTCAACCCATCAAGATGGGCATCAACCCGATCATCTAATTTTGCTAAATCATTAAGATTATAATGTGGAGCATCCACAGCATTATTCCTTAACAACCAAAGAAATGCTGCTTCTTCAGCATGCTGATCGATAATATGTGGAATTATCTGTTTTGCTTGGTTTAACATATCTTAATACTATATAGAAACCGAACATTAATATCGCACTAAAAACATTGGAAGCAATACTAGCAAACCATACGTTTTCTGCTACCGATTTGAATACTAACTATCATCTCAGCAATAAATTAGCGAACACTATTATAGATATGTTGCCAAGTTAGCCAGGATAGACTATTATTTTCTAATAGGTAGAATGGTATCTATTGATTGTGTTGTTATCAAGACAGTCATCTAATCTGCTAACTCCCCCGACAGTCTAACCAGAAGAGCTGCATGCCAGACTTGCTTATACAGTAGGATTAAACATTACTGTGTTTGTTGAAACACAACAGGTACATTATTTAGTTTATCGAATATAGCAGCAAAGCTAGTGGTGCTCCTATTCGCTGGTAAGTTCGTAAGTGTCAATGTGATACCACTATAAGAAAAATCGCCATTATTCATTAAATCATACTGATAAAACTGGTTATCACTACCAGATTTGAACGCGTAAAAAGTAGTGTCAGTCACGCCAAAATTTGTAACAGCATCCATCGCCCATCGAGAAAAGTCAGCATCTGCGGGCGAACCAGTAACATTGTGCTCAGGCGCGCTTAGCGTGTCATATTCAAAATTGTTTGTTGTTTCATTAAAAGTAAACGGATACACAGTGCGTGGTTTTGTTTTACCACGCATGTACATTAAGGAATTTCTAGTTATGAAGTTTCCAATCAAGTTAGTGCCTGCTTCGTTTACAAAAGCAATGTTACTAGTATCAGCGTCAGTTGGGGCATCTGTAATTCTCGGATTCTGAAAAAAGCCCTGCGCAAGCGATGTTGTAGCTGGAGTCGTCGTTTGATCCAATACAAATTGATATAATTCTGTATCACTTGATTGTTTGAAGAAATACAAACGCAGAAAAGTTCCATCATGCAGCATTCCCCAGCGATTGTAATCTGTATCATCAGGCGCATTTTCAAGATCGAGAAGCTGTGTACCAAAACTATAGTTTAGTCCTGAAGAATTAGTCGCAATATTTAGCTTGGGCGGAGTAGGTATAACAACAGGGGGAGGTGTAACAACGGTTGTGCCAAACATAAACCGTTCTATGAGGACGACTCCACCTGGCCACGTCATAGTACCAGTAGTTGGGGTATCAAACGCAAGCGTGATATCGCCAACATTACTATTGGCAATATTTGGCACTTGAAATGTTCCCAATAAAGTTTGACCGTCACTGAATTGCTCCAGTGTTCCTGTGAAATCTCCAGCAGTATTTTTTGTCATTAACGCTGTATACCATGCATTATTTCCTGAATCATCGTAAAGATACGCTGCATAGAATATAGAATCACCTTGTTGTTCAATTGAAAACCCACGTCCTGATTCAGCAGAGTTCCACCACCATCCAGTTTCTGGATCAACAGCCATGACCGATTGAGACATAAAGCTGCAAAACAATACCAGAATGAATATAAATTTTTTCATGAGGGTACTCCTATCATTTATTAGTTATTTAAATACATCGAATCACACAATAAAAATAATGCTTCCACAAGAAATAGCCTATTTTTATCTGTACATGTTAAATTAGAGAAAGCTAAAGTAGCCTAATGATATGTACCTCAATATTATTTTTTCACAAGCATATAAATAAATCACATATCCATATCAACGAACTAAATATTCTCAGTGCATTTCTCATGGTTAAGTTTTAACTTAAATTACTAATTTGTGTCTAGTGCAATGGTAATATTACCGAATATCAAATAAACGTTTCATCAAGACACTCTTATTTCATTGCTCTATCGCAAATTTTAATGCTGGATCTCTGAAATCCTGACAGAGCTATCGTCTCAATAATAAATCATTCAGTACCGTACCCTCAAATCCATCTGTGTATACGTTTCTGTTAATTTACTCAGGCAGCATCATATTCATCTACAAGTCATTTTTGTTGACTTTCGTCATGAAAAATCGATGGATATGTTGAATTATTTTGTCCAATGAATCAGAAAGATGTAATATTTGCTCATTAACCAGAGCTGGAAAGCGACATGATTGACTAGCATGAAAGTAATCGGTAATTCTGACAATGCGAAGAAGAAAGACAACAGTTTTTAAATTTATTCGGTCACTATTGATCATTTGGCTTGCATCAGTAGTTCTTACTGGCTGCGCTACACAACAACAATTATCTCAGCCATCGAAACCAACCCATTTTATTACCGTTATCCCGGATAGAGACGAATCCTTGGCTGATATCGCCCATCAATATCTCGGCGATTCGAAATTAGCATTCCGTATCTCAGAATTCAATAATATTGACGCTTCAAGTCCAAATCAACCGTTAGTGGTGCCACTAATACAGCTATATCCATATGGAGTGAGGAGAACGGCTTTGCAAACTGTCCCGGTGCTGAGTTACCACGCTTTTTCTTGGAAAACGTCTAACTATATGACCATTCGAGAAAAAGATTTTGAAGCCCAAATGAAGTATTTGAAAACCAACGGGTATCATGTTGTACCTTTATCGCAGATGCTTGATCTCTTTAACGGTAAAGAGCTTCCAGAAAAATCGGTGGTGATTACTATCGATGATGGCTGGGGATCAGCATACCGTATTGCTTATCCGATATTGCGTAAATATGACTATCCGTACACTTTATTTATTCAAACCAATATAATAAATAGCGCATTCAAAACATTGGATTGGGACCAAATTCGAGAAATGTTGAAAAATAGCAACCTTTCAATCGGTTGCCATACGAATACTCATAGAGACCTGACACGTCCCAAAAAAGGGGAATCGTTTACAAAGTATTTCTCCTCAATCAAACAAGATTTGAGTTTGGCAAAGAAAATCATCTTCCAGGAAACTGGAATCAATCCTATACATTTAGCTTATCCATATGGAAACACCAACCAATTAGTCATGGACTTGATGAAGGACTTAGGGTACAGCACTGGATATACAATCAATCGAGAACCGAACACCTTTTTAACTAATCAGCTTAAATTAAATCGATCCATGATATTTGGAACCTACAATTTGAAACAATTTAAGCATCAACTTAACTCATTCGAATACTTCGATTTAAACAGCGAGCGGTTGAACAATGAAATTATATTAAACCAACCCTCTGAATCTACAGCACACGTATTAGAAACAAAAGGGCATTGGCGAGAAGCACTCAATCACTGGCATTTAATCAAAGATAGTCTTTTGCAAAAAACTAGTGAGGAATATGTTCAATTAAATGGTCAAAAACCACAAGCGTCAGCTGGGACATCAACGGTCTTATACAAAAATTATGAAAACAGAATTGTGCTTGCGGATCAGAAGATTGAGCAACTGGAAAATCTTATTCGAATGGCCGCAAATGAGCACTACAAAAAGGGAATTAACTATTTCTCAACACATGAAATATTGAAAGCTACCCGTGAGATGCTTAAAGCTTTATATTTTAACCCTGAACTTCAAAAAGCTCGAAATCGATTATCTCAAGAGATCAATAAACCTAACTACCTGACTGTTTTAATCCGGGATGGAGATACCAGTAAATTAATCGCAAAGCAAACGTATAAGGATGCCACAATGTTTTCTCTGGTATCTTATTATGCAGATAAGCAGGGCGGGTTAAACCCTGGGATGACACTAAAATTACCAAAGCTATCTCTGATAAAAAGCAAACCCGACATAATCAAGTCAAATCCAAAACCACCTCCAGAACCAGAAGTCAAAAAAGTGTGTGGTGTGGTCATCAATAAGCCAAAGATTGAATTAGCTAAAGATTTTTTCAAAAAGGCTGAATTACTTTTTAATAAGGACCAAATCGCAAAAGCCAAACAGTCAATTAAAACCTCAGTTTGCCTTAATCCTGAAAATGCTTCTGCAGTTGAACTTTTAAAGCTATTTGAAGGCATTGCAAATTGATTACGCTGCGTGAGACCGAAAATGCTTCCTGTTAATGCCATCAAACAAGCAGTCGATTCATTATCGGATGATGGTAAACCGAAACAGGAATTTATTGAAAAACTAGAACGAATTTTCGATCAATATCCAGAACAAGCAGATGAGCTGTTGACCATCGTACAAGAAGAAATATCAAAAACCACTTTAATAAAACCGGTTCGCACAGAAGTCCTGACTCTTTTGGAGCAGACTATAAAATTGCGTATTGATCATCCTTCAAAACAAGAATACTCACCGCAAAATGCAAATAACCAGGATGGATCGTGGAATGAATTTCTGGAATCCAACCAGATAGCGCCAACTCAACTAAGCACTGGAGCGATAATTCGCAACACCTACCGGTTAGAAACACTGTTAGGTATCGGTGGAATGGGTGAGGTATGGAAAGCGACTCACCTACTCCAGGATGACGCCGAAAGTTCAGACAGTGATCGTTTCGTCGCAATCAAATTTCTCAATATTGATTTTCGAAAACATCCTGATGCCTTAAAATCGCTTGCCAGAGAGTTTGCCTACTCCCGAAAATTAATACACCAGAATATCGTACAAGTGTTTGAGCTTAATCATAGCGATAACCAGGTTTATATCGCAATGGAATATTTGTCTGGACAACCGCTCAATCATTGGATCAAAGAACACCCACAAGGGGTATCATTAAAAAATGCTATTCCGATTATTCGCGGAATTTGTGATGCCCTCAAGTTTGCACATTTGCACAAATTTATTCATCTGGATGTAAAACCAAGCAATATTATCTATGACCCAGAATCAGAAATGGTCAAGGTAATTGATTTCGGAATTACGCGACATGCGAATCCCATTGATCGGGATAAAACAAGCTTTGATCTTGGCAAGCTTCGCGCAGTCACTGGACCTTATGCGAGCCTGGAAATGCTGCGTAGCATTGATCCTGACCCAAGGGATGATATCTATGCTCTGGCGTGCATTTCCTATGAACTGTTAACGGGAAGTCACCCCTATGGTAGACACACCGCAAAAACCGCATTATCGAAGGGTCTAAAGCCAATCGCAGTTCCTGGATTAAAATCATCGCAGAACAGCACACTTTTAAAAGGGTTACACCTTCTCCGTAAACGACGTATTTTTGATGTCGAGCAATTCCGTGATGGATTGCTTCCTGAATACAAGAATCAACGCAAATTATGGGGTTTATCGAACCGTGTAATCTTGACGGCATTACTGATGGTCGGTGCAATTTTGCTTGCCCCCACACTGATACAGACTCTTCTTGATATGCGATTAGACCCTATTCGCCAAGGAATTCTTGTTGGAAAATCCTCAGCGGCGATAGAGCTTTTTCGAAGCCCAAATGATGACCAGAATAAGATACTTGCGAAAAAAGAAGTCATCGATGCATTGCTGGGTATTTATACAACAAACCTCGAAGCCGATCCTATTAATGAATTTGAGGCACTGACTGATCCGTTACGAAAACGCATCTACGCAGACAGCGATTTTAAAAATAAATTAATGCAACATTATCTGTTGTCAATTGAGAAACACACGAATCAAGATGCATATCCCAAAGCTGAAGAGTTACTCGATTCCATTAGCAAAATTTATCCCGACTCTAACCAAATTGCCAAGAAAACAAGAACGCTTCAAATAGCGAAAAGCCAACGTTTAACACAACTCGCTCGACAACTTGAATCATGTTTTACAGATCATTCTGGGTCTCTTACGAAACTTTCAGATTGCCTTGTTTCAAATCAGACCAAAATTCTTAAAATAGAGCCAGATAAACAATTATCTCTTAATAAGATTGACGACTGGTTTAATAAATCGATTGGCGAATCACTCAAGCAGAAAAAGCTAATTGTTGGCGCGGACTTGCTTAAAAATTGGGAACTTATTCAGAACAAAGATTCGATGTCACGATCAGTATTGCGAGATATTATTACGATTGCTACTGCACGTGTTTCCAGCTTGCCACAGCTTTGGTCTGAGTTTGCGAAATCCGATGCAAACCGGCGTTCGCAAATACTGAATATCAAAGTGGCTCAGGAAAAGCTACTGGCTTATGTTGCCAGCAATGCCTCACTGAGCGCGAAGCAAAACGACTATCCCAGCGCTTTTAATATTTTAAATGATGCCGTTGATGTAATAAAAAATCATTCAGACTCATTTTCCAAATTAATGACCGTGCAAACAGCCTTAATACAGGAACACAACGAAAAAATTGACCGTTTAAAACTTGATTATCTAACAAAGGTTAAAAACTGCGATCTGCAACAACTGAAAGTTCGAGAAGCAATTCATAGTATTGGAGGACATCCACTTGATGGAATAAACATTGATCAAGAGTGCATTGCATCCATTCGTAACGCCATCATCAAAAATGATTCTGGAAAAGTTTCAAATCTGTTTGATCACTGGAAAACAATCAGTCCAAAAACTCCCCCTGAATTTAAAACTCTCGAGATAGCAAAGAAAATACGTTTCACTGATGTGGAATTGCCTACACATCTCATGTCTTTGGCGAGTTTACCTGCCGATCAACAGCAGCTGGCACTGGATATCGATCCTGTTCAGGAGCGCCTTGTAAATCATTTTCAGCAAAGTGCAGAACATAAAATTACCGCATCAGGTTTCCCGTCTGCGCTGCAATTTGTTAACGAAATGGCGAACAAGATTTCACACCCAGCAACATTAACAGTCTTACAACAGATTCATGCCAGTATACAAAAAAAACAAAAGCGCAAAATTGTCACTTTACTATTCGAATATCAACGTCAATTACTTAAATGCAGTGATGGTATCGGATTACTGCAAACGCAATTGAACGAGGTCGGAGCAAATCGACCACCATTCTACGGTGTAGATAAAAATTGTTTTCAAAAGTTGCAAGAATTATTGACTCAGGAAGATATAGTCAATGCAGAGAGTATCTTGAAAACATGGCGAAAACTACTTCCGGACAATAAAACAACTTACCTGCAACAACGAAAGCTGATTTCGGAAAAACTCGTCGACATGAAAGCGCAACTTAAGCAGGTTTTAAATCTTAGTAATCACTTAAGGCAAGCTTTCAGCAATAACGATGAAAAACATGTCTTTGAAATCATTAAGACACAGATTAATCGCTTATCTCCAGCGAACGCGGAAAAATTTTGGGTTAAAAATGAAAAAGAATTATCCGATTACTTTATCGCCCAAGCGACAATCCACCTGGACAAAGAAGACTTTAGCCAGGCTCAACACTATTGTAATCATGGGATTTCAATATACCCTCGTTCTGCCACATTGCAAACTAACTGCAAAGACTTGGTAGAAACCCAAGTTAATCAGCGGGTTACTGAATTAACAAAGATTTTTAAGCATCATCTTGAAAACGGTTGGCTTGTCACCGGTGTACGGTATCGAAAAGGTGTATTGGGAATATTCGATGAAATATCGAAGCTCGATAACAGCAATTCGTTATTGAAGAGTGCTGACGTACACTCGGCTTTCAAGAAATCACTAATCAATGCGGTCAAGAAAATGCAGCACAAAGAAGCCCGCATATTAAGCGATGGATGGGCCAAATTTTTCGAACGGAAATATACCTCTAACGATGCAGTAAACATTCGAATTTCAGCTAAAAACCGATCGGCGACCTATGCTTTAACGATCGCTCGCGAATTAATTCAGGAAAACCTTAATCAACAGGCGAAACAATTACTACAACTTGGACTAGAGCTAACGTCAATTGCTTCGGTTACAGAGCAGATAGAAAACGAGCTAACGAGACTAAATAGTGTTCAACAGTAATGTAAACACAGCACGGCAATTGTCATCTGGAAATATTGCTTTTCCAGCCATGAATCTATCATTTGAGCCGTTCCACATGATCATAGGATCTTAAAGAATTAAACTTGGCTTGCTCGCTCTCTCAGATCCACACTTTATCGTGTCATCTCCGGTATAATGACCACAGTAATTTAATCGCTTGACGACAATACAGATGGCAGAACAGATTAATGCGTGTTGACACAGGTTTGACTAATGGCCCACCCTTGATTATTAGTAACTGCTCAGCTTACCCTCTATTTTGTCCAATCGCTGTCTGGAAAGTGCTCATTTATACCTATAAACTCCGCGCTTTCGCCTTGCTCTCCCCCTGTGTCAGGATAGTTGTCGCCTCTAATATTTAAGTAGAGGTCACAAAAGATGAGCGTAAAATACAGTCAATCATTCAAAGTCCAGGCCGTGGAAAAGGCACTGAATCGTCGAGAAGGAA